>CAZFKF010001509.1:0-1689 GCA_964518805.1 uncultured Planctomycetaceae bacterium
AGGGCCTCGCACACGGCATAGCCGCTCATGCCGGGCAACATGATGTCGAGCACCACCAGATCGACGCCGCGGCCCTCGCGTTCGATGAACCGCACGGCGTCCGGCCCGTCGCCCACCGTGCTCACGCGATAGCCTTCGGCCTCCAGGTTGACCTTGATGCCGTTGGCCAAGTGCGTCTCGTCTTCCACCACCAGGATGTGCTTCAAGATTCGGATGCCTCCGGGACCGCCGGCGGCTCGGCGCCGGCGGGTCGTGCAACTTCGGGGGCGTCCAAGGCGCCGCCCGGCAGTCGTATCTCAAAGACGCTGCCATGCCCGTCTGGCCGGTCCGTCACGCCGATCGAGCCTTTCAGCCTGCGCACCACCGTGCGAACGATGTACAGGCCGAGGCCCGTCCCCGGCCGATTCCGTTCGAGTTCCGATCCCAGGCGCACAAACCGCCCGAAGATCCTGCGCCGCTGCTTGGCGGGGATTCCGTTGCCGTTGTCGATCACCCGGGCCACGACCAGCGCCGGCGATTCCAGTTGCGCCGTCACCTTGACCCGGGGGTCCTCCGGCGCGGCGTACTTGACCGCGTTATCGATGAGATTTCGGAAGACCATGTCCAGATCGGCTCCGCGGGCGCGGACCCAACACGGCGCCACATCGACCTCCACGGTTTCCGGCTTCACCCGGTAGCGCAGGCAGATCATCTCGGCGCACTGCCGAACGACCGGCGCCAGCGGCACTTCGATCCATTCCCCGTCGGCGAGATCGGCGTCGAGGCGGCCGGCGTCCAGCACGTGGTTGATCAGCCGGTCGAGGCGCTCCACGTCTTCGAGCATGGCGCGGTGGAACTCGGCTTGCTGAGCGGGCGTGAGCGCGCGGCGATTGAGCGTCTGGAGATAGAGTTTGAGCGAGGTGATCGGCGTCTTCAACTCGTGGGTGACGCTATCCACGAAGTTCGACTGCCGGCGGCTGAGATTGATGGCCTTGACCGAGAGGGCCAGGTACATCACCACGCCGACCACGAGGACGGCATAAAACGTCGAACCCACGGAAAGCATCGCCCAATACAGCCCGGCAAACCGCGAGTCGGCCAACGCCCCCAGCACCGCCAGCAGCACCCAGCCGATGGTCAAGACAATCAACAGCGCGATCATCACGATCGCCAGCGTGATGGGCAAGCCCAAGGATCGCCGCGGCCACATCGTGCCAGTCCCTGAAATCCGGTAGAAGCGAGACGCAGTGTTGAGGATATCATACCGGAGAAACGCGGGTCAACGGCTCGACTTTTCCTTCGTTCCCCGCTATGCTTTCACGTCTTGAGATCTGATGGACGCACGCGGTTCGGGACTGGGCAAGACGGAGGCAATCGATGGGCGAGAAGACGCAGCGTCCCTACGGGTGGTGGTCGAGCCCCATTTCTCCGCGGAGCCTCGCCGAGGACCGCCGCTTGGACGCCGCGTGCTGGGACTCGGACGGAAAGACGCTGGTCTGGCTCGAAGGCCGTTCGGGGCGCGGCGTGCTCATGGTGCAGGCGTCGCCCAACGAAGCCCCGCGGGAGTTGACGGCGGAACTCGACGTCCGCGCCGAGGTCGGCTATGGCGGCGGCGATTTCGCGGTGCACGGGGGCGTTGCGTACTTCGTCGTCCACAAGAGCGGGCGGATCTATCGCCAGCCGCTCGCCGGCGGCCCGGCCCGGCCCGTC
>CAZFKF010001510.1:0-1688 GCA_964518805.1 uncultured Planctomycetaceae bacterium
CGTGGTACGCGGTGATCGACTTCTCCTTGCCGGTGAGGACCTCCTCACGCTTTGAACCCATCAGCACGCGGTCGCGAGCGGACTCGAAATCGCTCATATCGACCTTGTCCTTGTCGTGCCGCGCGGCCCAGATCGCCGCCTCGTTGACCAGGTTGCGGATGTCGGCGCCCGTGAGGCCCACGGAACCGGCCGCAAGCCGTTCGAGATCCACGTCGTCGCTGAGGGGAACCTGTCGGGTATGGACTTTGAAGATCGCCAGGCGGCCCTGATAGTTGGGACGGTCCACGGTGATGTGGCGGTCGAAGCGGCCCGGTCGGAGCAGCGCGGGGTCAAGAATGTCGGGCCGGTTGGTGGCGGCCATGACAATCACGGACTCGGCCTGCGTGAAGCCGTCCATTTCGCTGAGGATTTGATTGAGGGTCTGCTCGCGCTCGTCGTGGCCGCCCCCGAGGCCGGCGCCGCGGTGGCGGCCGACGGCGTCGATTTCGTCGATAAAGAGGATCGACGGGGCGTTTTCCTTGGCCGTGCCGAACAGGTCCCGTACCCGGCTGGCCCCCACGCCGACGAACATCTGAATGAATTCCGAGCCGCTGATCGAGTAGAACGGTACCCCCGCCTCGCCAGCCACGGCGCGTCCCAGGAGCGTCTTTCCGGCTCCCGGCGGGCCCATGAGGAGTACCCCTTTGGGAACGCGGCCGCCGAGCCGCCGGAACTTGGCTGGGTTCTTGAGAAACTCGACGACCTCCTCCAATTCGTGCTTCACGCCCTCCAGGCCCGCCACGTCGTCGAACGTGACGCGATTTTCGCCGGCCTCGTAGCGTCGGGCCGGACTCTTGGCAAAACCTGACAGCAGTCCACCGCCCAGCACTTGGTCGCGGGTACGGCGAAACATGACCCAGAAAGCCAGGAACAGAAGCACGGTGACCAGAAGGTACATCCCCAGCATGTAGCCCGTACTGTCGCTGGGCTCGGACGCAGAGTAGCTTGCCCCAACATGTTTGAGCAGGAGGGCGTCGAACTCAGGACTGTCTAATACTTGAGGGGGGAGGGTTGTGCTGAACTTCGCATCGAACCGCTCCGGAGTTCCATTGCGATCGCTCTTGCCATCGGGCACTGGGGGCGGGCTGCGGAACTCCCCAAAGAGCCTCATCCCCTTGATGTTGACCTTGGTGACGTTTCCTTGGGTCAACTCGTGGTGAAAGACCCCGTAGGGAACCTCGCTGCGGGAAGGGCCGCTGGCCTTGGAAAAGAGAAAGATAACGGCCACCGAGATCGCTGCCAGAATGAGCAGCGTCGCACCGCTGACGCGCTGACGCTGGGGTTTGTTTTGGCCGGGGGAGGGAGTTCCTTCGGGGGGATTCTCCATGGATACCCTTTCCTTGGTCGTATTGAAATGGGACACTCACAATTGTACGACACCCGACCGAGTTTTTCGATCCGTTGCCGCGAGCTGCCATGATCGACGTTCCCTCTGCCGTTGATTCCCCCCGTCCCGAGCGGTGTGGAGTCGTGGCTGTAGTTCTCCGAGACAGCCACTTCTTGGTGATTCGAAGGTCCGTCCACGTGGTCGCGCCGCGGGCATACTGCTTTCCTGGCGGGGCGATCGAAGCGGGTGAATCGGAGCGCGAGGCCCTGGAACGCGAGATCCGCGAAGAACTCGGTGCTGCTGTTCGACCGCTCCGCCGGGT
>CAZFKF010001511.1:0-1688 GCA_964518805.1 uncultured Planctomycetaceae bacterium
GGTGGAACTGCCGTGTTTCGACCTGGACAACCTCGACAACTACGCCAAGTGGGGCAGAGAATTGGATGCCCGTGGCCTTGCCCGCACGGGCACCGCCGTACGCGGTCCGGCCGAGAACCCCATGAGTCCAGACCCCGCGGTCCGAAAGAAGGGGGTGGAGGCCAATATCCGCAACCTCGATTGCTGCGCTGCGGCCGGCTGCCAAGTCATGGCCGGGCCGTTCCACTCGGCGTTGGGCTTGTTCAGCGGCAAGGGGCCCACCGCCGACGAGTGGAAATGGGCCGTCGAGAGCATGCAACAGGTTGCTGAGCATGCGTCTAAGGTGGGGGTTACCTTGGGGCTCGAATACCTCAATCGATTCGAGTGCTATCTGCTGAACACCGCCGCCGACGGGGTCCGCTTCTGCAAGGAAGTGAATCACCCGAGCTGCAAGATGATGTACGACACCTTCCACGCCCACATCGAAGAGAAGAACATCACCAAGGCCATCTATGCTTTGAAGGATTGCCTCGGTCACGTTCACATCTCCGAAAACGACCGCAGCACGCCCGGCAAGGGCAACGTGAAGTGGAAGGCGAACTTCGACGCCCTCCATAAGATCGGGTACGACGGGTTCATGGTCGTCGAGGCGTTCGGACTGGCCCTGGAAAAACTCGTCCCGGCGACCAAGATCTGGCGCCGGATGTACAAGAACGAACGCCAACTGGCCACCGACGCCCTGAAGTTCATGAAGAAGGAAGTGGCGAAGCGGTGGAAGTGATCCCACAGGGGGGCCACGAGCGGACCGATGCCGCGGACGCTGTGGTCCGGTGATTAAAACCCGTTCGCTCGTTCCCGCGTCGAGTGCGGGAACGAGGAGAACCCGTCGACCGGCGCGCCCGCGAGTGGCGGCCTTGTTCCCATTGGCTGACAGCCGTATAGTGCGTCCCATGGCCGCGGCTTCCGATCCCGATGCCCAACAACCCCCCTCTGACGGGTTGTCCCTGCGCGAACTGAGCGACGCGTTTGCTCGTGCCATGGGCGAACGACGCCCCATGGCAGAGCCGCAAACGTCCGCCCCAGACGAGGTGACTTCTGACGAGACGTTCGCGGACAAGGTTGCGGGATCGCTTGGGGATAGCGCTCAAGAGTGTCTCGAGCCACCCGTGGACGTCGGTGGAACGGCAGACGAGGATCCCTGCGAGGTCACCCCCGCGAGTATCCTGGAGGCGATGCTCTTCGTGGGCAACCGGACGAACGAACCGCTCAGCAGCCAGCGCGCGGCGGAACTGATGCGGGGGGTCGCGCCCGAAGAGGTCCCCGACCTGGTCGAGCAACTCAATCGCCGCTATGCGGCCCGCGGTTGCCCGTACGAGATACTCGGCGAGGGCGACGGCTACCGCATGAGCCTCCGCCACGAGTTCTGGCCCATCCGCAACCGGTTCTACGGCCGGATTCGCGAGGCGCGGCTTTCGCAGGCGGCCATCGACGTGCTGGCCATCGTAGCTTACCGGCAGCCGGTCACGGCCGATCAGGTGAACCAGTACCGCGGGCGACCCTGCAACCACTTGCTAGGACAACTCGTGCATCGGCGTTTGCTGCGGGTCGAGCGCACGGCCGAGAAGCCCCGAATTACGCGTTACTTCACCAGCGAACGGTTCCTGACGGTTTTCGGGCTGGAAACCCTGAGCGACCTTCCGCGGAGCGAC
>CAZFKF010001512.1:0-1687 GCA_964518805.1 uncultured Planctomycetaceae bacterium
TCAAGAAGGTCGGCATGGACATCGCCGGCAAGGTCCTCAAGATGCGCCGCGACGGGCACCACCTCATCGAGATGATCGGCGGGCGCAAGGTTCATCCCAACTGGGGCCTGCCCGGCGGGGTCAGTAAGAGGAGCAACGAAGAACAGCGGCGTGAAATCGAGCAGCTCGGACGCGACGCCGTCGAGTTCGCCCTCTTCTCGCTCAAACTCTTCGCCGACGTGGTGCTGAAGAATTCGGACTACCTGAAGGTGATCCTCGACGACGGGTACGTCCATAAGACCTACAACATGGGCACCGTGGACGCCAGCCACTGCGTGAATTTCTACGATGGCTTGGTGCGCGTCGTGGGGCCGGATGGCAAGGAGCACGCCAAGTACCGCGCCCAGGACTACCGCGAGTACGTGGCCGAGCGGGTCGAGACGTGGAGTTATCTGAAGTTCCCCTATCTGAAGAAGATTGGCTGGAAGGGGCTTGTCGACGGCGTTGACTCCGGCGTCTACAAGGCCACGCCCCTGTCGCGGCTCAACGCGGCCGACGGCATGGCCACGCCGCTGGCCCAGGCTGAGTACGAGAAGTTCTACGAGACGCTGGGCGGCAAACCGGTGCACCACACGTTGGCCACGCATTGGGCCCGCCTGATCGAACTCCTTTACGCCGCCGAACACTGGCTCGAACTGGCCACCGACCCGGAAATTACCAGCAAGGAGTACCGCACGCTTCCCACGCAGAAGCCGACCGAAGGCGTGGGCTGTGTCGAGGCCCCCCGCGGCACGCTGACCCACCATTACGTGACCGACGACCGCGGCATCCTGACCAACGTGAACCTCATTGTCGGCACGACCAACAACAACGCCCCGATCTCGATGTCGGTGAAGAAGGCCGCGCAGGCCGTCATCCACAAGGGCCAGCCGGTCACCGAGGGACTGCTGAACATGGTGGAGATGGCATTCCGGGCTTACGACCCATGCTTCGGCTGCGCCACGCACAGCCTGCCCGGCCAGATGCCCTTGGAAGTGGCGTTGCGAGACCCGGCGGGCCGGGTTCTTCAGCGATTCTCCCAGTTCCTCAAGTAATTTAGCACAAGGGACTTCGCATGATCTCGCCAGAAATGTTGCGCCGGTACCAGTGTTTCGCTACGGTCGGCGACGCGAGCCTGAAAGCCGTCGCCATGATCGCCAAAGAAGTGTCCGTCGCCGCGGGGACCGAGTTGTTCCACGAAGGCGACCCGGCCGAGAACCTGAGCATCCTCGTCGACGGCGAAGTGAAGATCCAGTACACGATGGGCGACAACGAGCTGCGCACGGTCGACACGTTGGTCTCCGGCGACCTCGTGGGCTGGTCGGCCCTCGTCGAACCCTACAAAATGACGTCGGTCGCCACCGCGTCGACCGACTCGCGTCTGGTGGCGATCGAGGCCGCGCGCCTGCGCGAATTGTGCGACCGCGATCCACTGTTGGGCTACCGACTGCTTTCGCAAGTAGCCAGGCTCCTGGGCGACCGGCTGGAAGGCGCTCGATTGCAGCTCGCTGCGGCCACGTAATCGTCACTGAGAAGAATAAAGGGGTCGGGAGGAGGTGATCGCACAGCAAACGGGTCCGCACAGCAAACGGGTCAGAACTATCATATCCTTGCCGTTGCGGCCCCCGGTAGGGAGCATCAGCCGGGTGGTGCAGAGTCTTCTCGTTTC
>CAZFKF010001513.1:0-1683 GCA_964518805.1 uncultured Planctomycetaceae bacterium
GATCCCTGGACCGCGGTGAACGGCACGTTCATCGCCTTGAGCACGTGGGAAGGCTCCAGCGAGCCGGAGGTGCAGGCCGAGCCGCTGGACACGCAAATGCCGTGCTCGTTGAGTTGGTACAGGATTCCTTCGCCTTCGATGAAGTGGCAAGCGACGTTCAGGGTGTTAGGAAGACGCGGGGCGTTGCTCCCGTTCACCTCGATCCAGGGAATCCGCTGGAGGATGCCTTGTTCGAGTTGGTCGCGGAGCGACCGGATGCGGGTCTGCTCGTCCTCGAAATGGGCGGCGGCCAGCCGGACCGCCTCGGCCAGGGCGACGATGTACGGCACGTTCTCCGTTCCCGCGCGACGGCTCGTTTCCTGGTGGCCGCCGATCATCCACGGGCGCCAGGCCGTGCCGCGGCGCACGAACAGAGCGCCAATTCCCTTGGGCGCATGGAGCTTGTGGCCCGAAAACGAGAGCAGGTCGACGTGCGAGAATTCGCCGTCGAGCCGGATGGGGATCTTGCCTACGGTCTGCGTCGCATCCGTGTGGAAGACGATCGAGGCATCCGTCTCCTTGGTGATGCGCGAGAGCTGCTCGATGGGAAAGATCACTCCGGTCTCGTTGTTGGCGTGCATGACGGTGACCAGCAGCGTGTCGGGCCGCAAGGCACGGATGAACTCGCGCACGTCGAGATTGCCGCTCGGGTCGACCGGCAGGAAGGTCACGTCGTAACCGTCGCGGCGCATCTCCTTGCAGACTTCGAGCACGGCGGGATGCTCGACGGCCGTGGTGATGATATGCCGCCGCGCCGGGTTCGCCCGGGCCGTGCCCACGATCGCCGCGTTGTTGCTCTCGGTAGCGCACGAGGTGAACAGCACATCCTTCGGCGCGATGGCGCCGAAGAACCCGGCCACGGTGCGGCGGGCGTCGGCCACGGCCTGCGCGGTCCGCCGTGCAGGTTCGTACATCGAACTGGGATTGAAGTACTCGGTTGTCAAGTAGGGAACCATCGCCTCCCGGACTTCGGGGGCGATCGGCGTCGTCGCGTTGTTGTCGGCGTAGATCACGGGCATGGATAGAGTCATCGGTTTGAGAACGCTGTCAGACGTCGGCTGTCAGACCGTAGGGTGGGACAAGCGAAGCGCAGGCCCACCAGGGTTTGCTCGCTGCTGCTCGCTCAGACTTCAATCACGCGAATCCTCTCATCGACGAGGTCCTTGAGGGTCTTTTCGATCATCAACTTCAACGTCTGGCCCGCAGCGGCGCAGCCGGCACAGGCGCCGGCCAGACGGCAGAACACCAGATTGTCTTTGATGTCGATGATCTCCACATTGCCGCCGTCGCGGGCAAGCATGGGGCGGACCACTTCATCGATGGTCTTTTCAACTTTCTTGTAGAACTGAAAAGGCGAGAGGCCGTCTGCGGCGGGGGCGGCCACCGGCGCCGGCTCGGGTGCTTTGGCGACGATCCGCAAACGCTTGCCCCCTTGGCCCCAGACGTCGTCCAGCAAATCCTGCAACCCGCCCGGGGCGTGGTGGCAGGCCGTGCAAGCCCCTCCAGCCTTCGTAGCATTGGTGATGTCGGCGATGGTCCTGAGGTTCAGCTCTTCGATCTTCCGGCGCAGGTACGGCTCGCTGAGCGAAAAGCACTTGCAGACGATCCGTCCTTCCTTGTCTTCCTCGGCGTGGATCTTGACGC
>CAZFKF010001514.1:0-1682 GCA_964518805.1 uncultured Planctomycetaceae bacterium
AAATTCGTAACCAACGCGCGATTCGTGGGCGACCGAGAGGCTGACGAGGCCTTGGCCGAAGACATCGAAGAATCTTGCGGCATTGCGCCGTGGGGGGTAGTCTGAATCGATGGTCGATGCTGATCCCGTCTCACACTCCGGTGACCCATGGGGCGAAGTCATCGTCTCGTCGCCGACAGAGCACGCCGGTAAGGCAAGGCGTGCGCTGCGATGGTCGATCCTTGCCGCGACGGCCATCGTGGCCACCGCGGTCGGCTACGTGGTCGTCAAGCCCCTCGCCATGCAGCAACTCGAGCAGTCCTGTCATGCGGCGGTGCGGGACAACGATGTGGAACGCTTGGAGGCGGCGGCGGGGCGTTGGCGTTTCTGGGATCGCAGCAAAGCGGCGCCGCTGATCTTCCTCGCCGAGGCGGCCAATCGGAGACAGCAATACGATCAGGCCGTCGAATGGCTCGACCTGTTGCCGGACGGCGATCCGATGACGCCCGCAGCCCTGGTTGAACGTTCCGCGATGCTCTTCGAGGCCCTCAATCGGCCGGTCGAAGGCGCGGTCACGCTCGAACGGGCCTTGAAGCTGGAATCACGCATCACCGAGGCTTGGCGGCGTCTGATCTACTTCTACGCCTATACGCTGCAGCGCCGTCGGATGGTGGAATGCATCTATGCGGCGATCGACAACGACTGCGACATGCCCGAATCGTATGTCTACCTGCTGTTGAACGACAACCTGTCGTTTGGCAACGGCTACGACCAGAACACCAAGTGGTTTCGCGGGGCCCCGGACGAAGAGCTTTTCCTCGTGGCCCGGGCCCTGTATCGAATCCGGACGCGCGGGCTCGACGTCGAGAGCGAGGCCCAAACCGATGGACCGCCTGCCGCCGATGGGACCCCGTATCACCGCAAGGTCATCGCCGAGTACTTCGAGCAGTTCCCGCATAACTTGGAGTTGGTGGCCTATTTTCTGGAGCGGTCCATGACGCGAGGAGACGTGGCCGAGGTCGAGCGTTTGCTGGCGCAGGCGCCGGCCGAGGCGGCCTCGGACAACCGCATCTGGCGGCATCGCGGCTGGCTTCATGCAATCCACGGCCAACTAGGCGAGGCGGACGCGTGCTACCAGAAGGCGCTTTCGTTGAACTGCTACGATCACCTGGCCCGGCACCAGTTGGCGGGCGTCGAACGGCGACTGAAGCGGTTGGATCGGGTCAAGCCGCTGGAGGATCTGTCGTTCGAGGGGAAGGAGTTGCGGAAGGAATTGTACCGATTGCCGAGCGTTGACAAGGTGCCCGTGCCTCTCTTGCGGCGAATGGCCGATTACGCGGGACGATGTGGGGACGCGAAGGCTGCCGAGAAACTCGCCTTCCAAATCAGGCGGTTGGAGAATTCGGCCCCGAAGCCATGAGACCGACAGCCTTCCATACGGCAATCGAATGAGTCCCATCCAATGCGCAAGACCTTGATCGCAGCGTTGTTGCTGCTCATCACTGCGGCGGTTGCGATTGGGTTTGTCTACGAACGGACCGCGGGAACGCGGGGGCCCGTCACGGGGAAACCAGGGGCTGGCATGCGACCAGGCAGCCTGGCGCGACACGAACGGGACGTTCAGGCCGAGGAGGACGCCGCGGTGGAGACGCTCTGTTCGACCTGCCACGTACAGCCTTCGCCCGACTGCCAGCCGCGACGCA
>CAZFKF010001515.1:0-1680 GCA_964518805.1 uncultured Planctomycetaceae bacterium
TCCCGGAAACGCCGCCGCTTCTCCTCCAGGGAGGCATCGTCTCCGCGCACCCTCCATCTCGTCAGCGGTCGCGACGGGACGCTCCTGAGCACGATCCGGGGCGTCGACCCCATTCACGTCGTCTTTCCCCTCGATGAACCGACAGCGCTCCGTCTGCTGCGGCAGCAACGCGACGAGGGGGGGCTGAACCGGATCGGGGCGGCCTTCGGTCTGGCCGACGAGAAGCCTTACTCGCGGACCGCTCGCTTGGATCTCATCGAAGTCCCCTCGGAGCCGTCCACAGGCAAGGCCTTGGCCCGGGCCGTGGCCCGAAATCTCGACGGGCGGATTCCTTCCGGCATTTCGGTTCGAGTGCGGTTGACGATCGGCTCTGCCTCGCCCGCTCTTCTGGTCGAACCCACGGGCGTGGGAACGGATCCCGGAGGGGCCTACGTGCTCGTCTACACCGACCAGCACACGCTCGAGCAGCGCTACGTCGACCTTGGAGCAGTTCACAACGGCATGCGCGTCGTCTTGAATCGACGCGACCGCGACGCGCACTGTGGGCTGAATCCGGAGGAATACTACGTCGTCAAAGGACTGGCGCGGGCACGCCCGGGGCAACCGGTCCAGGTCGAAACGAAGGACGCAAGCGGCAACGGCCCGGGCTCCAAGGACGCGAAACCGCCCGAGAAGCAATGAACGGCAGTCTTCGACAGACCCGCGAAGCTATACGACCATGACGCGTCTGTACCGCATCCTCGTCCGGCAACCCTTCCTGGCGTGCGTGGTTTCGCTAACGATCGTCGTCCTGGGCGCAGCGGCGTTGATGCGGTTGCCGGTCGGAGACGGCCCGGATCTCGCCGATCCGACCATCCTCATCCGTGCGGACCTGTCCGGCGTGACTGCGGATGCGCTGGCCGACAAAGTGGCGGGTCCGTTGGAGCGGGAAATCGCCGGCCTAAAAGACCTTGTGACAGTCTCCTCACGATGCTCGAACGATGGCCGATGCACCATCTTGGCTGTCTTTCGAATGGGGACCGACGTGGACCAGGCGGTTTTCCGAGTACGCGGTCGCGTGGAGCGGGCTGCGTCACGGCTTCCGGCCGCCCTGCACCCAAGGACAATCCGCGTCGAGGCGAGGTCGCAACAAATCCTGCTGATCGCGGCAGTCGCTTCGCCGGACTCCTATCGCGACGCAGGCTTTCTGCTCGCCTATGCCGAACGAAACGTGGCTGACGCGCTGCGTCGAGTAACGGGCGTCGGCGCGATCGAGGTGCTCGGGGCTGACCGCAGTTGCGTCAAGGCCAATCTGTTTCCAGCGGCCGCGGTGGCTGTGTACACGGACTGCATCGCCGGCAGCCGAGACGTCGCTGCCGGCGTGCACGCAGCCCTCGCGGAGCTTGAGGAGTCGCTGCCCGTCGGCGTAACCCTTGCCGTCGCCTACGACTCCACAGCCTTCGCGGCTCTCCGCCTGGAGACTGCGGAGAAGATGCTCGCCCTGGCTGCCGCGCTGGTTGTCTGCGCTGCACTCGCTCTCCTGCAGGACCTACGCGGCGTGCTGATCTTCGCGGCCGTGTCGACCGTTGCGCTTGCTGGAACCCTCGTGACAATGTGGCTGGCCGGGCTTACTATCAACCCGATCACACTGCTGGGCCTGGTGATCGCCGTGGGATTCGTCGTCGACGATGGAATCGCAAT
>CAZFKF010001516.1:0-1677 GCA_964518805.1 uncultured Planctomycetaceae bacterium
GACCTTCCCATCGGGCGCAATCGCGGCGATCGAGCCATCGGGCCCGGGGATGAGCCACTGCCCCGGGCCGTTGGGGGCTAGGTTTCCGGCCACGATGCGCTCGACGTGTGCCGCACGCTTCGGGAAATCGCCCTTGGGGACCGGGTAGTTCCACAGTTCGGCCCCACGCGGATCGATCCCGATGGCGATGCTCACTCCCGGTTCGGGGGGGGAGAGACCGGCGAGCAACATCGACTGGTTTCCCATCAAGTCCGCGGAAAGCACCCAGTAGATCCCCCGGTTGGGAATCTTGATCTCTTGGCGTCTCCCCAGGGCGTCGGTCACGGCCTTCCCTTGGGCATCGATGAGGACCAGCGAACCAAGTTCGTTGGTACAAAGGACGTATCGCGGGCCTTTCGGATCGGGTGCCCAAAGGGCGATCCGCGAGACCATCGCCAGACTGCGGTACGACCAAAGCCGCTTTCCCTCGAGCGAAATGCACTGAACGCCCACGTCCCCATTGTACCCCACAAGGAGTTCCAACGTGCCGTCGGCGTTGACGTCTGCGAGTTGTACGTCCCAGATTCCGGCATGGGGGTTCTTGATCGCGTCGTCAGGGAACGTGAGCACCTTCTTCCAGTTCTCGTCGAAGAGGTAGACCTGTTGCTGGAGGAGTCCCGAGACGGCATAGAACCGTTTCCCGTCAGAGCCGGTTGCCGTGCGAATCATCGTGGCCGCCTGGCGCTCGGGAAGATCCAGGGAGTGCATCGAGGCCACCTTGCCGCCGGCGCCGATTTCGACGACCGAACTCAAGGAGTCGATCACCAAGAGCCGCGATGCGCCGCCCGTGCCCGACACTGCGATCATGTTGCCAGGCATCTTCGGATCGGTGCACTTCCACAGCGGCTCCAAGACGAACGCCTTGGGGTCCGTGCGCGGCAGGATCTTGGCTTCGGGCACTTCGACGTCGTCGCTGGACGCGACGTAGACGCCCTTCTCGATCCACTTGTCGAGCCAGGCCGCATACTTCTCGCGTGCGGCCTCGAACTGCGTCATCTGATCGCGGTAGACGTCCTGTCCGGCCAAGAGGCCGTCGATCTTCTTGACCAACTCGTCGTCCAACCCGGGCCGGTATCCGGTCTCGTACACCTGGATCGTGTTGTTGAGCCCGAGGACGCACAACGAGGGAATTCCTTGCACCCCGAATTGCTTGCCGGCGTACTGCTCGGGGTCGCGTGCGAAGGGAATCGTGACCGCCAAGTCGTCGAGGACCGCCTTGAGTTCCTTGTCCTCGGTCTTCTTCTCATCGACGCTCACCGCGAGGAAGCGGATCTTGGGGTTCTCTTTGTACTTTCGGTAGAGATTGTCCATGATCGGCAGGCTGACTCGGCAGGGCTTGCACCAGGTGGCCCAGAAGTCCAACACCACCACCTTGCCAGCCAGGGACTTGGAGTCGATCGGCTTGCCGTCGGAGCCGACGAAGGCAAACTCGGGGGCCGGTTTCCCCAGCATCAACAGGGGTGGCGGCATCAGCCATTCACCCACGTGCGCCTTGGCCGGGATTTCATGCCGGAAGATGGCGTCGTCGACCTGGTCGCCCAGGCCGGCCTCCTGGAACTCGGCCACCATCGATATGTCGTCGAGTTTCTGTTCACTCGGGGCCCGCAAGAACATCTCCACGGGGAACTCCATGCGCCG
>CAZFKF010001517.1:0-1675 GCA_964518805.1 uncultured Planctomycetaceae bacterium
CGCAACGCGTGGGTTTTTTTCCCCGCCGTGTTGGATTTTGTCTCTTGTGCCGCGTGCAAAGAAGCTACAATCTCCGTAGGATGTGCATGGTGACGACGGCAACCATGAGGCGGCATTCATGAACTCGGTTTGGATGATGCTGGCGGTGGCGATGACGACGGCCTCGGCGGAGGGGCCTGGCGGGGCGTGCGGTGCTTCCGCGGATGTCCGGCCCGATTCGGTCGACGTGTGGCTGGCGAGCACCCGTCGGTTGTCCTGCGATGCGTGCTCCGAGCCCTCTGCACCCGACTTCTGGCAGCTTTCGGCCGGCGGCGATTGGATCGAGGCCGACCAGCGCGCGTTTCTCAAGAGCGACCGCGCGACGATCCCCACGGTGTTCTACATCCACGGGAACCGATACGGCATGGACGACGCCGTCCAGTACGGGCTGAACTTCTGCGAAGAGTTGAAAGGGCTTGAGCCGGACGCGAAGTTTCGATTCGTGATCTGGTCGTGGCCCGCCGACCGCATCACGCGCCGCAACCGCCCGGATTTGGTCGTCAAGCATTTCCGGAGCCAACAGGAATCCGTGTACGTGGCGAGGCTCATCGATCGCTTGCACGCGGAAGTGCCGGTCAGCCTCGTGGGACACAGCTACGGGGCGCAGACGATTTGCGGCACGTTCCGGCTCTTGTCGGGCGGGGAGTACGCGGGGTGCACGCTGGATCGCCGGGCAACGCCGCGGCGAGCCCCGCTTCGAGGCGTCCTGGTGGCCGCGGCGATCGAGGATGACGCACTGGCGGCGGCCGATGGCGCTCCGTCGCCGCTGGCCGCGGTCGATCGGCTCCTGGTTACCCGCAATTGCCACGATTCGGTCCTGAGATTCTACCCGCACCTCTGCCGCCCACGCGGCCCCGAGGCGCTGGGGTTCGTGGGCTGTCTGCGCGTGGATGCCGACGATCCGAACGCGGCCAAGGTCGAGACGATCGACTTGGCCTGCGAGGTGGGGCCGCATCACGACTGGGATCTCTACCGCCAGGCGGCGTCGCTTCGAGCGCGGCTGCCGTTCTACACGCTGCTGAAACCGTCGGAAGCTTCTGGTCTGGCAAGCGTCGACGGCGAATAATGGATCATGACCGGACCGCTCGCTTTCCTCAACGGCCGATTCCTGCCCGCCGACTCGGCGACGATTTCTCCCGTCGATTCCGGCTTCGTGCTCGGGGCCGCCGTGGCCGAGCAACTGCGCACGTTTGGCGGCAAGTTGTTCTGTCGCGACGAGCATCTGGAGCGGTTGGAGCACTCTCTGGAGATCGTGGGTGTTGACCCCGGCCTCGATCGCCGCCGCTTTGCGGAAGTGGCCGAAGAGCTTGTCGGGCACAACCATCGACTCCTCGACCAGGGCGATGACCTGGGGCTTTCGGTGGTGGTTACGCCCGGGCTGTACCCCTCGTACACCGCAGACGCGGCGGTTGAACCGACCGTGTGTTTGCACACCTATCCTCTCCCGTTTCGGTACTGGGCGGCCAAGTACGGTAGCGGACAGGCCTTGGTACTTACCAGCGTGACCCAAGTGCCGGGCCGATGCTGGCCCACCGAACTCAAATGCCGCAGCCGCATGCACTACTACCTCGCCGATCGCGAAGCGGGACGGCGCGAAGCGGGATCCCGGGCCCTATTGCTGGACGACAACGGCCAC
>CAZFKF010001518.1:0-1674 GCA_964518805.1 uncultured Planctomycetaceae bacterium
CAAACTCTTCCAGCACATGCTTGCCATGCACGACGAAGGCAAGCGAATCGACGAGACCTTGCTCGTCGAGCGATTGAAGCAGGCCAATGATTTCGAGGCGGTCGGCGGCACGGCCTACCTCATCGAAGTGGCCAACGCGGTGGCCGTCGCTGCCCACGCCGTGTACTACGCCGAAATCGTCCGCGACAAGGCGATCCTTCGCTCGCTGATTCACACGACCACGGAAATCCTCCGCGACTCGTATGATCCGACGTTCCATACCCGCGATCTGCTCAACCGAGCCGAAGAACGCGTCTTCGCCATCAACGACGAGCGGAGCGACGACCAGTTGGCGAACATCCACGACGTGCTGGTGGCTGCATTCGCCCAGATCGATCGCCGCGCTGGGGGCGAGTCCGCGGGAATTCCCTCCGGCTTTCCCGATCTCGACACCATGACCGGCGGCATGCACGATGCCGAACTGCTGATCCTGGCCGCGCGCCCCAGCATGGGCAAGACCGCGCTGGCAACCAACATCGCCGATTACGCCGCCGTGCACTCCAATGTGACCACGCTGTTCGTGAGCCTGGAGATGTCGCGGCTGGAATTGGCGCAACGCATGCTCTGTTCTCGCGGCGGAATCGACGGGCGGAAATTCCGCAGCGGATTCCTCTCGGGAGAGGACCGGAAGCGATTGGTCGAGGTCTCCGGGCAGTTGAGCAAGGCCCCGCTGTTTATCGACGACACCCCAAGCCGTACGGTCACCGAGATCGCGGCAACCGCCCGGCGACTCAAGCGAAAGAGCAATTTGGGTTTCATCGTCATCGATTACCTCCAGCTTATCGAGCCTGACAATCCCAGGGACCCTCGCCAGGAACAGGTAGCTCGCATTGCCCGGCAACTCAAGCATCTTGCCCGAAAGGTCGAAGTGCCGGTCTTGTGCCTCGCGCAGTTGAACCGCCAAGCGGACCAGAGCAAAGACAACCGGCCCAAGCTGAGCCATCTCCGCGAATCCGGAGCCATCGAGCAGGACGCGGATGTCGTCATGTTCGTCCACCGCGAGGACTATGGACTCTCGCGCGAGGAGGCGCAACAGCAGGAAGTCGCGGGAAGCGCCCTGTTGATCGTGGCAAAACAGCGCAATGGGCCCACGGGCGACGTCAAACTGCGATGGCGCGAAGAGTACACGCGGTTTGAGTCGCTCGCGGCACACCCCCACGACGAGTTCGAGGCCTATGCCGGCAGCGAATCGCCCGAGATTCCCGACAGCTTCTGATGCTCAGTCCGCACTACGGACAGTCGAAGACCTCCGAAGACCGTGGAGTCCTGCGCGGGAGGCCTTGGACGTCTGCGAGATGTTGTCGACGGATTCTCAATGCCCGCCGCAGCCAGGGCAGCCGCCGCCACGCGGGTAGGTGGGATTGTCGATCGTGAAGCCGCGGCCCATCGGGCTGTCTTGAAAATCGATGGTCGTTCCATCGAGGTGAAGGGCCATCTTCTTGCGCGTCACTACGGACACGCCACTGTGTTCGTAACGGGCGTCGAGTTGCGAGTCGAAGTCGGTATCGAAGCCCAACGTGTATGCCAAACCGCTGCACCCGCCTCCGGCGACGCCCATGCGCAGGAACGTGTTCGGCTCGACTTTCTGCGACTCCATGATTCGTTTCACTTCGTCGGCAGCTTGATCGGTAAGGA
>CAZFKF010001519.1:0-1673 GCA_964518805.1 uncultured Planctomycetaceae bacterium
CTTGAAGTTCCGGCCCGAAGTTGCGGAACGGAAACTGCATCAGTTTCGGATCACGGACGCCAAAGGCCAGACGGTCGCCGAAGTCGCTGGCTTCCATGGCGAACACGCGCTGTTGGTCTTCGAGGGTCAATGGAAGAACCTCGCGGGGCTATACCTGGAGGGCCTGGGACATCGCGAGCCGCTCTTTACCACAGCGACGGCCGCTAAGACGTCGCCGAGAAACGGCATTCGCGACACAACGGCCGGGTCCGCTCGCGGCGCTGAGGGTCCATGGGAGGTAGATCCGCCCCTGGAAGATCACCCGAGCGATTTCGGCCCCGCCCGCATTTCGGTGGCGAACGCCACTCCGCGGGGAATCCCGGATCGCGAGGCGAATGCCACGAGGGAGGCTCCATCGCGAGGCAAGAACGCTGGCGCGGACGCAACCGGCGGCACTTCGGGCAAGAACGCGGGCGAACCAAGCAGGGAAGGTAGGGGAGTAGCAACCGGAGCAAGTAGCGGTTCGGGGGCAGGTGGAGGCGCCGGAGTCGGGGCAGGCTTGGGAGGTCGAGGCAGCGGAACGCTCGGGGCTGAGGGCGAGGGAGGCCTTAGGCTTGGGATGGGAAGCGGCGCGGGCTCAGGGTTCTCCGGCCCCTCCGACCGCCCTCTCGGCAGTGGCGGCGCGTCGACGACTGCTGGCAGCGGCGAGGCGGGCCCGCCCGGGCCACAACGCCTTGCGAGAACGGCGTTGCCCGGCGGCATCGGGGCCGGACGCGGCAGCGGGATCGGCGGCGGCTCGGGCAGCATCCATCTGCGTGAACGGCGCTCCGACGCCGAATTCAAGTCGCCGCCTCCGTTGACTCTATACCTGTCGTGCACGGACGAATTCGGACGGGGGAGGATCTATCAGGTCAACGAATACGGGAGCATCTACGGGCTGGTTACGCTTCCCTACGCGGCAACAGGTTTGGCAATTCATCGGCGGCCCGCCCTGGCAGCGGCCGTGCCGCGCGATGGCGGCAAGATCTATGGAATCGATGTCGCGGGCAGAGTGTCGGTGATCTTGGAGAATGATCCGCTCCTGCCGCAACCGGTGGACGTGGGCATCGCTGGCAATTCCGATACCATCGTGGTGGCCGACAACCTGGCCCACCTCCTGGCCGGGACGTCGATGGCGGGCGAAAAGGCCCGCGAGTTTCGGCGGTTCGCATCGGAGAATCGGGACCGCCCGGCAATGTGCGTGGCGGTAACGCCGGACAAGCACGTCCTTCTGGCGACCGAGATGGGCCCGGGGGTCTATCGCTTTCCGGCCGGCGACTTCTCGCCGCGGGCGCCGGTCCTGCCGCGTTGGGGCGGCGTGGCGGCGGACGCGGGATCGCTTTGCTGGGCCGCGGTGCAGCCGCCGGACCAGGTGGTGCTTTTCGACGGCGATGCGCTTGCGAAGACGCTGCACCTCCCAACCGGGCAGACGGCGTACCGGCAGGGGTTGCTGTCGTTTGCCCCTGCTGCACGCGTCATTGTGGCTGCGCAGGCCACCGATAAGGCCCGCGATGGTGTGTGGTTCGTGGAACTACCGACGGCAAGCGGGTCGCCCCGCAACCTTTTCGTTTGGAGGAAGGAGCCGGTCCTCGACTTCGTGGTCGGACCGCGCATGCCATGGGAACCGTACGAGTTGGAAAAGCAACGGGGCTTGC
>CAZFKF010001520.1:0-1666 GCA_964518805.1 uncultured Planctomycetaceae bacterium
GACGGGTGGCTCTTCAAGCAAGCCACCGGTCGGGGGGATGCGCAGCCGGTGGCTGAACGATCGCGATCTGCAAACGCTATGCCCGGCGGCGCCCAGCAGGCCTCGGCGACCGAGGCAGCGCCCGCCGACTCGAAGGAAGCCTCGGGGCCCGGCCCCAAGGAAACCGTGGTCACCGCAGCCACGCTGGCCGCGGCCTCGAAGCCGGCTCCCAAGAGGAACGACGAGGACGAGGACGGAGGCCTGGACCTGAGCGGCTTCGCACCCTCGAACGTGTTCAAGAAGTTCAAGGACATGGCTGGCTACGGCCCCGACGAACGCATTGCCCGCGCGGCGTACGACGAGGGAAAGCGGCTCTTCCGCGAGAAGAAGTACTACGATGCGGCCAAGCAGTTCGCCAAGGCGGCCGATCGCTGGCCCGACACGCCGCTTGAAGAGGACGCCATGTTCTGGCGCGCGGAAAGCCTGTTCTTCGACGACCGGTATTCGGCGGCCGAAAGCGCCTACGACGCGCTGCTCAAGAAGTACACGTATTCGCACTACCTCGACACGGCGGTCAAGCGTCAGTTCCTCATCGGGCGCTACTGGGAGCAGTTCGATGCCGCGGAGCCGCACTGGCCGGTAACGCCGAACTTCACCGACAACGCGCGTCCGCTGTTCGACACCTGGGGCCGTGCGCAGAAGGCCTACGAACACGTGCGGATGAACGATCCCACCGGTCCCCTGGCCGATCACGCCCTCATGGCCGGCGCAAACGCGTACTTCGTCGCCGGGCGCTATGAAGACGCGGCGATCAATTACGATATGCTTCGCAAGGAGTATCCGAAAAGCCAGCACCAGAAGAATGCGCACATGTTGGGCATCGAGTCGAAGCACCGGATGTACCAGGGGCCGATCTACGACGGCACGCCGCTCAAGGAGGCCTCGGAACTGGTCGACCAGACCTTGGTGACGTTTGGACCGACGCTGGGCTCGGACCGGGAGAGGCTGATTGACGCCAAGAACCGGATGATCGCCGAGCAGGCCGAACGCGACTGGACCATTGGCCAGTACTACGAGAAGAACCGCTACTACGGTGCGGCCCGGCATTACTACACCAACCTCATCGAGGCCTATCCTCAAACCCCGGCCGCGGACCGGGCCAAACAGCGTTTGGAGGTCATCAAGGACTACCCCGCAGAACCCCCCGACCGCCTTGCGTGGCTCACCGGCCTCTTGGGCCCCGTCCGGAAGCGATGAGCGTGGCCATGATACGCGGTAAGCCGAAACTCGAACCGGGCCTGCTGGGGCGTCATGTGCGCCGACGATTCTCAGCCTCCCGCTTTCCGATTTCCGCGTTCCGTTTTCCCCGTCTCGCCCTCCTCCTGCCGTCGTGCACCGTCATCGCGTTGATTGTCTCCGGATGTGCGGGGTATCACGTCGGCACCGCGTCGCTCTATCCGGCCAATATCCAGACCGTGTACGTGCCGATCTTCGAGTCGGACAGTTTCCGCCGCTATCTCGGCGAGCGGCTCACCGAAGCGGTGATCAAGGAAATCGAGTTGAAGACTCCCTACAAGGTCACCTGCGACAGCAGCGCCGACAGCATTCTCTCCGGCCGCATCACGCACGACAACAAGCGCGTGATGGTGCTGAACAAGTACCACGATCCTCGCGACAACGAGGTCAG
>CAZFKF010001521.1:0-1665 GCA_964518805.1 uncultured Planctomycetaceae bacterium
ATGGATCGGGCGTGCACACACCTGGACTTGGAACCACCCTGGGCCGGGGCGAAACGCAGAGTCCCGCGGGGCAGGCGGGCTCGCTTCTTCTGCATCGGAACGACCGAAGCGATTCCGCCGCCGCCGTCAGCCGCTAGCGCTCCGCTCGCGCGAGGCTTCGGTCGGGAGCGTGTCGGGCCTCTGGATACTATGGGGCTCGGCCGGCTTGAAGACCCGGCGGTCGTAGATCCGCAGCGAGTGCAGTGCGTGCATCACGCCGTCGATTTCGCGTGTGGATGTGCTGACGAGGCTCGCCTGGGCGTAGTAGCTTTCCAACACCCCCGTCACGAAACCCAACGAGAGGACAATTTGGCGGTCGTGCAAGCGCTCGACCGGAAGCGATGCGACGAGCCATTCCAGAATCCGCCCCGTGGCCCGCAAGGTGCCCGCGACGTCGCGGCTGGCACCTTTGGCGGCAAAGAAGGCCGGATTCCAGCTACCGTCGGCGTTCTGAACGCTGAAGGCGAAGGTCTGGTACTCGGCAAGGTATTTCTGTGCCCGTTCGTACTGCCCCTCTGCTAGTTGCTTAGCCCGCGTATGCCGTTCGAGGGCATAGGCGAGCGCAGTGAGGTGGTTGGTGGCGTCGGCCGAGTCGGTCGCGGGCGAGCGATTCAGCTCCTCGCGCACGATCCGCTCAAGCGACCATTCGTCGCCTCGAGCGTTCTTCCAGGTGGCGCCGTCCGGGAGGTAATGCGAAAGGCCGATCAGTTTCTGAGAGAGATCTCCGCCCGGCAGGCACGACAGCTTCTCGGACTCCACCAGATTGGCCACCGTGCCGCGCCATGGTTCGGCGCGAATCTCATAGGTCACGGGCACGGCAGACTGGGCAAGCACGGCAAGCAATTCACCTGGCGTTTCCTGAAGCCCGTAGCCCAAACGGGCAAACACCTTCCGGTCATCCACGACCAACAGGCGGTAGCCGGCGCACGGATACCCGTAACACAAGGCGCCGATTCCGCTCATGGCATTTCCCGCGGAACTGCCGTACCGGATCTCGGTATCACAGCCATAGGCAAGACAGAACTTGAGGATCTGGCTGGGGACGTTGTCGTTGGTGTTCAACGGTTCGTGGAAGTGCTGGGCCGTGACGGCTCGGACCCGGTCGCGAAGCGCGACCATTTGGGGGCTCAAGGGAAGCATCGCCGGCGGGGGCGCCAACGGCGTCGGCTTGGCCACTCCGGGGATTGCCTGTGGCGCCGACTTGGCCGCGTCCGCCTTGATCGCATCCGCCTTGGCAGGGTCGATCTTGACGGGCGTGTCTTTCTTGGCTTCGACTCGCTTGTTGTCAACCGAGGTGGAGGCTGGCGCCTTAGCCTGCGATGTCGAGTCCTTGCCATCGAAGGAGGATACTTCGGACATTCCGATCGGCGAATTCGGATTCGGCGTCGGGGCAGCACCCGACGATTCCTTGACCGCGGGAGCCCGCCGCTCGGATAAGGCCTTTGCGTCCTTCGTGACGGCGATCTCGCGGGGTGCATTGTCGGCCGACTTTGCTGGAGAGTCCAAATCCGGCGGTACCTCGCTGAAGCGTATCGTCAGCCTCCCGGACGCCTGGCCGTCTGCGGCCCGCACGGGGTTCCCGAGCAACCCGACCACGAGCAGACTCGCGGTACCCACGAGGGCAAG
>CAZFKF010001522.1:0-1665 GCA_964518805.1 uncultured Planctomycetaceae bacterium
CGTCTTGTCCGCGAAGACCGCGTCGCCGAAACGGTCTTCCACGTACCTCCGCTCGGGATATGTCTGCCGCGTGGCCATGCCGATGTGCAGGCCGTCGAGCTTGAGGTACGTGTACCCCCAGTCGTTGACGGCCTGGCGGATGAAGCCTTGGACATACTTGCGGGCCTCGGGCCGGGTGAGGTCGAGGGCCGTGCCGGTCCAGTTCGTCTCGAACGGCGAGCCGCTGGGCGTGCGAACGATGAGCGGCGTCTGGGCGGCCAACGCCGGGTCCTTGTAGTCGGTGGCGAAGGGCAACATCCAGAGGCCGGGCGTCAAGCCCAGGGCGCGAATCTGATCGGCCACGGGTTTCATCCCGCCTTGGTACGGCCCCTTGGGATCGACCTTGTTGAAGTCTCTGGCCGGGCCGTCACGCTTCAGGCCGTTCTGCCACAAGTCGTCGATCTGCACGAAGCCGTAGCCGTAGTCCTTGAACGTGGCCGCAAGGTACTTCGACAACTCGATCACGGCCGTCTCGTTGAGCGCCCCGCCGTATTTCTCCGAATACCAGGTCATGAACCCCACGGGCACGGGCTTGAGCTTGATGTGGCTGAGACGAGCGAACTCGTTGGCGTAGGACTCCAGGCCGTCGCGGGCGTCGGCGAACCGGCCCAGGGCCCACCAGTCGCCGCCCAAGGGCTCCAACTCCGGCGGCACGACGCTGCCGTAGTCGTTCCGCAGCGTCAGCACGACTTTGCCGTCTTCCACCTTGGTCAAGACCACACCGCTGGCGGCGTCGATGTGCACCAGCCCGGCCACGACGCCCGAGCCGGTAGCCGGATCGGCGACGGCCGTCACCACGTGCTGCCCGGGATTATTGCCGGGGTCGAACAACCCACCCGGCCCGAGGACCTTGAGCTTGGCCGCGTCGACGCCCAAATCGAGCGTGGCCCGCAGCGCCTCGACGCGATGGCCCGCCGACGCCGAAGCGGCGCGGCCGTCGCGGCGGATGAAGACCCAGGGAGTGCTGTCTTGCCCAAAGGTCTTCTCGCAAAGGATTACGCGGTTATCGCCGGGCGCGATCTTCATCATCCAGCCGCGGCCAAAGGGGTTTGCCCCGTCGAGTCTCTCGATCGTCGCGGCGGCGCGCCCCGGTTCCGCAAATCGGGCCGCTGCGAATATGCGCCCGGCCGCCTCCACGCGCAGCATGCCCGACGCCGGATCGAATGTCACCCGCGTGCAACCGCTGTCGATCGATCTCACGTCGGCCGCGAGGGCATCGCCGCCGAGTCCTCTGAGCAACGCGACCAAACTCGCCAGCACCGCGATACGATGGATCATTGGGGCCGTCCTCATGGATGCTCCTATCTCTCGCGCCGCGGCTCGTTAACGCCACCAGCGGCGGTTGATGCGCACGACCTGGGTGGGCATGTAGCCGGGGTAGCGGGCGGCCGCGGCCATTCGGGCGCTACGGCTATCGCCGGCTGCGACCACGACTTGCATGGGCCCCCCTGCCACGCCTGGCCCGGGCGCCAGCAGCACTTGCCATTCGTCGACCATTCCGGCCGCCACGCTGGTCATCTCGACCATCTGTTGCAGGGCCTGGTCGCGCTGGTAATCGCGGGCTCGGGCACGCAAGAACAACTCCGACTGCTGCTGCCTGGCCAACTCCTCCTGCGAAGCCTTCTC
>CAZFKF010001523.1:0-1663 GCA_964518805.1 uncultured Planctomycetaceae bacterium
TCCTATTGACGTTTCTCGCTTACCGCCACTGCGCGCAAAAGCTGACGTGCACCCGCAAACGGTTGCGGGAGGAGAGACCTCTTGACGCAGACGGGGCAAGAAACTATCCTTCGCGGCCTTGACCTCGCAGGCGGAATCGGTTTCATCGGCCAGAGAACCGCGGGCAAACGCAGGCCGCTGCGACTTCTCCCGCTCACGTCGCCCTGCGGATTCACATCGTGGATCCTGCCGCCCCCTGTCCCTTGTTTCGCACGCAACTCGCTTCGCTCCCATGTGGATCGCCACACTTCTGCTTCTGACCGTCTCGAACGTGTTCATGACCTTCGCCTGGTACGGGCACTTGAAGTTCAAACACACGGCCCTCTGGACGGCCATACTGGTCAGCTGGCTCATTGCCTTACTGGAATACTGCTTCCAAGTCCCGGCCAATCGGATCGGCCACAACGCCGGCGTCAACACGGCGCAACTGAAGACCTTCCAAGAGGTCATCACGCTGGGCGTGTTCTGCGCATTCTCGGTTTTGTATCTTAAAGAACCGTTGAAGTGGAACTACGTGGCCGGGTTCGTGTTGATTGCCTTTGGAGCCTTGTTCGTGTTCGCCCCGTGGGATCGCGCCTTGCCGTGAGCGGTTGTGATCTCAGCCGTGGCAGCCGGGCGCGAGGGGCGTTCTGCAAGACGGATCCGCGCGGCGGCTTGGAGCGTCCACGCTCCATCGGTCGGACTGCAGGTGACGTGCGACCTTCGCCAGTGCCTGGATGTGCTCGGCCTGTCCGTCCGGCGGCGATAGCAGCAGGATGACCAACCGGACCGGTGCGTTGTCGACGCTATCGAATTCGATGCCTCGATGCGACCAGCCGATCGCGCCCATCACGTGCGCGACCGCCGCGTGTCTTGCATGTGGGACCGCCACGCCCTCGCCGATGCCGGTGGACGCCAAGGACTCGCGGGCAAGAACTGCGGCGAGGACCTGCTGGATCTCCCCCTCCGGCAAGGCGTCGGATTCGGCCAAACCGACGAGAATCTCGCCGATCGCTTCTTCCTTGGTCATCACTCCAGGGCCGAGGATCACGGGAACCGCAAGCAGGAACGGCAGATCGCCGTTAGCGACCGCGCGAAGTAGCCGATCCATCATGACGCTGTCGGCCCAGGAATTCGCCCCACTGGGGGGCGGTGTTTCGACAGGTGTCGGGCTGCCGTTGGCCACCCGACCTGCGAGGTCCGCCGCCCCTGCGCCAAGAACGGGACGAATCAACGCAGCCTGATCTATCTCTCCCATCTTCACTCGCCTCCCACGGAGATCCCTTGGAATGTCGAAATCTGCTTGCACAAGAACTCGTAACAGAAATCGCTGTCCGGAAGAAATCCCAAAAAACCTCCAATCGGTCGTTCCAAGACGTCCATCGGCTGCGAGTATGATAATAGCCGTCCAGCTCCGGGGCTCGGCGTGGTCTCGGCTGCATACCGATCGAAGGGGCTAGGAGCAGGCCGCCCAACGCACCCAGGGTACAGCGCGATGACCGAGTGGCCTGAACCGGCGGATTTCATGCAGTGGCTGGATTGCATGCATCGCCAAAGCACGCTCGCCGTCGTACGCGCCAAGTACCCAAGTTTTTCCCAGCAAGACCTGGAGGATGTGTGGGCCGAGACCCGGAAAGACCTGCTC
>CAZFKF010001524.1:0-1660 GCA_964518805.1 uncultured Planctomycetaceae bacterium
CGACGGCCGCGGCTATCCGGACGGGCATTCCGGCCTGGCCATCCCGCTGGCTGCTCGAATCGTCACGATTGCCGACGTCTTCGACGCACTGACGTCGCCGCGCGTGTACAAGCCGGCCTTCGATCCCGAGGTCTCGCGGCAGATGATCGAGCAGGAAGAAGGCCGCCAATTCGACGCCGCCGTGATCGCGGCCTTCCGGACGCGGTATCCGGAGATCCTCGAATGCCACATCGCCACCCAACCCAAGGAAGACGCGCTCGTCGCCGCCGAAGTCTCGGCGGCCGCGCGCCGCTAGCCGGGCGCGCGGCTGGTGTAGTGATTCACAAATGCGGGAACTAATGATGCGAGTACTCTTGCCCCGGAGGGGCATTTGACAATAGCCCAGCAGTTCACCGCTGGGCTATTGTCAAACGTCCCCCCGGGACGAAGACCACGATGGGCGCTTGATGATAAGGTCCCCTCAGCGTGAATCACTACACTGCCGGCAATGCCTTGCCCGCGTCCTACTTCGACGGAGCCAACTCAATCGTGACGTCGTTGGGGCCCGGCTTGACTTCGATCTGATCGGGCTTGGGCGACAAGCGCGCGTAGGGCGACCGAACCGCCTTCTCGCCATACTTCTCGACGCCCTGGATGACCGGCAAATAGGAGACGCGGTGCTTGCCGATCACCGCCCCGTCCTCCTTGCCGTAGGTCGAGAGGACGAACGTGCCGTCCTCCCGAACTTCCCCGGAGGCCGGCTTGCCCAACGTGCCTGTCTTGGCGCCGGCGACTTCAATCGGTTGGAAGGAGATACTCCCACTCTTCACGGCCTCTCCCTTGGCGGTCAGCTTGCCTTTGACCGGGGCGACTTGGCGCTCCGTGCCGACCTTCGCGTTGCACCCGGGGGCGACGGCCAACACGACGCCCAACAACACCCATAACCCGCGGACGGACATGCCGTTGCCGCAGTTTACTGCCAGACGCTTCATGACGAACACCTCCTGTCTTTCTGGATCAGCACGCCTCGGCAACCGCTAGGGAACCTGCACGGGATTGCCGTCCTTGATGTTGCCCAGCCGCTCGTAAAGGGTCGTGTCGATCGTCTCGCCCAGGAACCGCACCGAGCCGTCGCCCAGCAAGAACTGCGCTCCGCCGGGGTGTTGACTGCCAAAGCTGTAGTCGGAAGGGCTGAGATTGTTGAGAAGATTGTTGACGGCGCGGTTGTTGATGTAGGTCCAAGGGCCGGTCAGGCGGGCCCAGGAGCCGATCCGCCACTGTCCGGCCCAATCGTTGTTGCCTCCCGCCCAGATCGGGAAGATCCTGTCGATGATCGCGTCGCTGACGTTGGCCGTGATGCTCACCTCGCCGATGGCGAGGACATTGCTGGAGCCGTCCTCGAGTTGGGCGAAGTTCGTGGCATAGTGGTAATCGTTCGTCTGCGCCAGGCGGAACATGCCGTTCTGCTCGCCGCCCCCGGTGGGCCGGTCCCAGGCCGTTCCGTTCGTGAGCGCATAGCTGACCCAGGGCGTCTCGCCGCCCAGGCAGCAGCAATAGTTCGATTTGCCGAAGCCGTTGTTGTCGGTTCTCGGCAAGACGTCGCTGGGGCAAATGAAGGCGTTGAGCACCGTGTGGGCAACGCTGTTGCCGTGGTTGTTGCCGAGTTGGCTCCACCAGTTGT
>CAZFKF010001525.1:0-1651 GCA_964518805.1 uncultured Planctomycetaceae bacterium
ACAGGGGGACGTTGACCCGTTGCTGCGGTTTGCTGGGCGTCGCAGGCTCCGAAGGGGGTTGTGGATCAGGCACGGGGCTTGCCTGGGGTGCCTCTCCCCGCGTCATTGCCAGCAGATCGGCGATGATCGCCTTGAACCGTTCTCCCCGCGGCTTCCCATCGGCATGCGGCCCTGGTTTCATCAGGTCGCAAAGCGAGACCAAGTTCCCGCCCTTGCCGCAGCCGTACTGGTGGCATCGCCAGATCTTCGCCGGGTGCTCGGCTTGGATCGCCAGGGCCCGGTCGCCCGTGTCTCCAGGCCGGCCACAGACGAGAAAACAGCGGGTGCGGATTTCGTTACCTGCGCGGTGAATCTCGGGCAGCGTTACGCCGTAGATCGCCGTCGCCTGCTCGACGGTCACCTGCCGCATCAGCTCATCGACGTTTACGAAACCGGGCTTCTCGCCAGCCATGCAATGAGAAAGGGAAGCAAAGTAAGGGTGGTGATGGTACGCTCCTTCCGCCTGCAATTATAATGGATTCCGTGAAACGATGCCTCACCCCCCGGGATGTCGAGATCCTGCTCGCGATGGACAGATGCCCGTTGACCGTACAGCAACTGCTGAAGCTTAGCGAGACGTTTTGTGAACAACGGTTCGCCAGTCCGAGGAGCGTTCAAGACCGCCTCCAAAAGCTCTGCCAAGCCGGCTGGGTGCGTCGGTGGCCGCTGGCCACCGCCAGCCGGGGCGGATCGCCCGATTACTGCAAGCTTACGCTCCTCGGATACCGCCTGCTTTACGGAGCCAGTGCCAAGCCGCCGAGAAAGCGGTATTTCAACGAAGTTGCCCTCGCCCATCAGCACCACACGCACAGTCTCTCCGAGTTCGTCGTCCACACCGCCGTCGCCGCGCATCGGCTAGGCATCCAAATGAAGCACTTCTCCCGAGAGAACACCCTGCGGCTCCAGGTTGGCCAGGAGAACCTGTTCCCCGACTGTGCCTTTGAGCTGCACACACGCGACGGACAGCAATTCAATTTCCTGGTGGAACTCGACAACGGCACAGAGCGCATCCGTTCCGACAAGGACACGGAGTCGTGGCAAAGGAAGATCCGGCTCTACAACGTCCTACAAGACCGCAACTACCCCGACCGGTTCCGCGTGCTCGTCGTCTGCACCCGTTGCTCGGGAAGACTCCGCTCCATCCTCGAATTGGCGGGCCAACACACAACCAATCCACATCGAGCGCTCCTGTACGGCGTCCACCTCGACGACTACCTGCGAGAGCCCGACGCGCTCTGCGCGCCGTGCTTTCGCAACCATCGCCATGAGCCGGTCCCCCTCGTCTCGGGCCTCACGATCGTTCCCGCAGTGCCCTTCGTCTCGCGCGAGGTTGCGGTGACGTGATCGCGCCTGTGGTAGCGTGCCGTACTTGCCGGACGCCCGCTCGTTCCTGCGAGCCGCGCCACCGAGCCGTCTCCCCTCTCCGACATCGTAAGCCCGGGGGACCAACGCATCGTCGCGGTTGACGATGAACCGCCCCATGCACCTCCGGAAGTCGGCCCGAACGGTCCGACCTGCTTCCCGGATTGGGCACACAGGCGCGAGATCGAGGGCGCCGGCAACGCCCGCCATGGGGAATCAGGCAAGTCACCCGTGGCGGGCGTTATTCCCG
>CAZFKF010001526.1:0-1649 GCA_964518805.1 uncultured Planctomycetaceae bacterium
CCACGTCGCCCGGCGCCTCGCGCACGGTGATGCCGAGGTTGCGGGTACCGAGGCCGGAGACGATCCGCGGGTGCCGGATGGGCCGGTCGGTCGATTCGCCCAAAAACGCGCGGAACCAACGCACGCCCTCGCCGCGCACCACGTGATCGGCGCCCACGCGGTCCTTCAGATCGGGCAGGTTGGCGATGTGCCCGCCGACGACCACCACCGCCTGCGGCTGATACTGCCGGATCAGCTCGATCATCTTCCGCACCTTGGCCTGGTTGGGAATGATGGAGCTGATGCCGATCACGTCGTAGCGGCGGGTGCGCAGTTCTTCGATGAAACGGTCGAGCGTGGGGAAGTCCAGCAGCGTGCACGGCGCCTGGATGTTGGCCTGGATGAGCATCAGGCCCCACGAACGATGGAACATCCGCAGCGAAAACGCGCCTTGGGTCCGCGTGACCTGATTGTGATACAACTCCATCGGGTTCAACGCCCGGCTGCCATACTCGTCGTCGCGCGCGTACGGTCCGAATACGCTGGTCAGGAGGACCTTGGCGCGCCCGCGAAGCGGATGGACCGGAGGGACGGACGCGTCCTTGCTGCGGACGGTAAGCGGCAATCGAACGGTGTGATTCTTCATGACGCGAATCTCTTTCAGGACGGATTGCATGCCCCACCAAGCCAACGATTCTAACTGCTATCGCGTCAATCAGGGTGCCGGGTATGTATCGACTGAGTAATAGATCTGTAAACGGCCCAAGACCGCCCGTCGTTGCCCGTCGAGCCGGCGTATTTTCCAGCAGAACTCCATACTTGCGGAGATCCGAACCGCCCCAGGGTGTGTTAACCCGAGCGACCGCCGCAGGAATGGGGCGGGGAATCGATCCCTCCGAAGTGTGGGTGGTGGGGTGGAAGCACGGCAACCGAGTGGCGTGAACGCTCCAGGCGTCCGAATCGGCAACACGCGGTTGTCCGAGAGAGGCTGCCGACCGTTTCGTCGCGCTGCTGGATGCCGCCTACTCCTTGCGTTTGAGCAGCACCGACCAGGCCAGCGCACCTTTGGCTTTGGGATCGGCTGCGTCGAAACGGGTCTCGCGCAGCTCGACGACCTCGAACAAGGCGGAGAAGTCGGAGCGGATCTCTTGTTCCGTCACCCGCGGCGGCCCGGAACCGCTTGACGGCTCCTTGGCGCTGCCGGCCAAGATGAGCACCAGCGTGCCGGGCTTCGACAGCCGGCGGAGCGACTCGACGTAAGCGGCGGCATGCTGCTTTCGCACGCCGTGGTAGCATCCGCGGTCATAGACGACGTCGAAGGGCTGCAATCTTGGCAGCGCGAGCACGTCGGCCAGAAGCCACCGCACGGCCACGCCTTCGTGCTGAGCCTTCTTCTGAGCGAGCATGAGGGCGGTCGAGGAAAGGTCGATGGCGGTCACGTCGAAGTCGTGAGCCGCGAGGTAGACGGCGTTCGTGCCTGAGCCGCAGCCCAACTCGACCGCGCGGCCCGGCCGGAGCGTTCCTTTCTCGACGGCCTGGACCAGATCGCTCGACGGCCGGCCGGTGTCCCAGGCCGGGAGTCGGCCGCTGCGATAGGCGCCGTCCCACCGCTCGATCATGGCCATGCCCTCGGCCGTGTGCGGCAGGACGCCGGAGGCCAGCGGACATCG
>CAZFKF010001527.1:0-1648 GCA_964518805.1 uncultured Planctomycetaceae bacterium
CGTTCGGGTCTGTGGGAGCCCCGGGCGGGAAACCGCCCGGGGCCACCCGGTCCTGATTTCTGTGAGGATGCAGGCTTGGGGCCTTCTAGACTTTGTTGCAGCAGTTCCTTCACGCTTCGCTGAGATGGTCTCGCACAACCGTCCTGCCTTTCGCCCTGTTGATAACCCGGAATGCGGATCGCGATGTGTTGTCGCTGATGTTCGCATAGACGACGCCTTCGTCGAGCACGACGTGATTACGAGCGGCGTGGCCATCGATAAACTCGCAGCCGCGCACCTGCAAACGGCCTGACTTTACATGGATCAGCGGACGGGCCTGGTTCCTCGGGTCAATACAGTGGATGTGGCAATCGGAAAAGCCGACCTTGCCTCCTCCCTCGACGCGAGCCAGCCCGACGCCGTTACGGCCATACGCGGAGCCGAACAATCCGCAGGTGCTGAACTGAAGGGGCGCGTGATTCGTCGGTTCCACAACGATGTCGCCGTAGATTTGCGAGTTCACAAAGCGCGCGCCGCTGTGGCCCTGCATCTCCACCACGTGGACGGCACGGTTACAGAGGTCCGCGCCACCGCCGATGATCTGTGCATTGCCGCCCCCCTGGTGAGCCGGATGTGGTCCGGCGCACCGCACGAATTGAAATCCGGTCTCGTAATCGATGCAGAAGCAAGAGATCATCGATTGCCAGTCCGACCGGCCCAAGATGAACGCCTTGCCTTCCTTGCGCGTAAATTCGGCGGCACGGCCGCTGCTGCTCCAGAAAGGCCAGAGGTGGACGTTCTCCACTCGCCCCACGTCGAGGCAATGGTCGATGAATAGGCCGCGATACAACGCCTGGCCGTAGAGGTTGTGAATCCAATGGCGGCCCGTGGCCCGTCCGCCGAAGTCCACTGCTTGATAGGAGTTGATGAGCAGCACGTCGAGAATCGAACAGTTATCCGCGCCGTGGAGGGAAGAACTGATGGTCCACGGATAGGGCACCGGCGGGTCGGTGTCCTTCTGCTCAGGATAGAAGACGGCGACGCCCTTAAGCGTGGCATTCGATTCAAGCTGAACAAATGGTATTCCATCGGCCTTCCCGGCCCCCTCGACCGCTAGCAGCACGCTGCCGGCAAGCATCGGCTGACCCGCGGCATTGTTCTGCCACGGCGTGGTCGGCGGCGCAGTGAAGACGCCCATCAAGGTAACATTTTTTGGAATTACTAGATGGCCGGCGATCAACCAGCGTCCTGGTGGCACGAACACACTGCCGCCTCCCGCGGCGCGCGCCGCATCGAGAGCGGTCTGAAATGCTCTCGTGTCATCCGACTTGCCGTCGCCTTTCGCCCCGAAGTTGCGAATATTGAGGTGACGTTCCATCGTGGATAGAACAGAATCGTCTGCTTGTGAGCGGGATGCGAGCGTAGAGCCGAACATGGCGAGTCCGGCGCTTGTGAGCGCGTGGCGGCGAGATGTGGTGTTGGGGAAGTCAGGTTGCATAGTCAATACGGCTCAACTCTCTTGCTGCGGTTTTGGAGCGTTCATTATTCTAGCCAGTGCCAGAACTCATTGCACGCCACCGCATTTCTCGGCTGGCGAGTCTGTTTCCTGCTAGCCAATCTAGATACCATGAAAGAGCCGGGGTCTCCAAGAAAAGTACGCTTGGGAGCG
>CAZFKF010001528.1:0-1647 GCA_964518805.1 uncultured Planctomycetaceae bacterium
CACACTTCCACGTGGTCCCCCGCCGGTTCTGCTCGGTGCCCGGGGTCTATGTTGGCTGACGGTTTCCCTGTAGCATGGGGACCGGGTTTCACCCCTTCTTTGCGGAGCGGCTGTTCTCGGAAGACCCGACCTCAAGGAGCGACCCCATGAACCGTGTAGCGACGGCGGTCTCGGTCATTTCGGTGCTCTCGGCATGTTGTCGTGCGGGAGCTGCTGCCGAGTATCAGGTGAACGAGAGTGAGGATCAGATCCGCATCACAACCCCGGACCTGGAGGCCGCGATCCGCAAGAAGGGCTATGTCAGCGGCGTGGCCGCCCAGAGCTTCCTGGACAAGAAGACCGGGATGCGCGACGCCGGCTTCGGCATGGACATCGTCGATTGGATCATGGAGCCGGGGAGCGACGAGGCCTACCGCGGCCAACTCGAGCGCGAGCTGGTCTATCCGTTCGGCAATCTCTACCATGGCAAGCAGCCCAAACGGTCGATCGAAGGCCCGCAGATCTGCACCCAGGCCCGCGAACTCAATCCCGAAGTTGTCCGCGGCGAAGACTTCGTGGCCGTGCGGCAACAATTCCAGTATCGCACCGCCGCCCCGGGCAAGAAGACCGGGTCGCGGTGGAGCCAAGTGCTGGTCTTTCCCAAGGGCAAGCGATATTTCGTCTCGATGGACCGGATCGACGCGGTCAACTCCAGCGAGGCGATGTTCCTGCGCGTCGACATGCCGGGCCACATCCGGCATACTCGGGGCGACACGTTCAGCGAGATCTACCTGAGCTACCGCGGCGAGACGCCCATTCCGTCCAGTGAGTTCTTCGAGGATTTCGCGCCGGACGAGAAGTTCAACTACCGCCGCGACCGCGATGGCGTCCCGCAGCGGATGATCCGCGCCTACCACCTGCGGGACCCCAAGAGCGGAAAACCGGGCCCCTGGCTGGCGGGCATGGTGCTCGATCCTTCGGCCACCAGCGAGGCGTGGTGCCACCAGCGGGGCTACGTGTGCATGATCCTCGAGTTCGGCGAACGCCCGATCCGCGCCGGCGAGTCGTTCAGCGCCGCCTTCGTCGTCGGCTATTTCGACTCGATCGACGAGATGAAACGAGTGTACGACCTGTACAAGGGAAACACGCGGCTGGACGTGTCGCCGGAAGGTTGGAAGCTACAGAAATGACCCCCAAAGAGCGAATGATGACGGCCCTGCGTCGCGAGAAGCCGGACCGGCTTCCGGTGACGATCCACCAGTGGCAGCAGTATCACCTCGACACGTACATGAACGGCATGGACGCCCTGGCGGCCTTCCGGGCCACGGGCATGGACGCCGCCATTCAGTATTTCGAGGCCATGGGCCAGTTCTGGATTCCCAACGCCGAGAAGTACGCCCTCCAGACGCCCCAGTGGCGCGACGAGATGACGGTGGTCGATCCCAACCCCGACAACAAGGTCGTCCATCACCACATTGTCACTCCCGAGGGAGAACTGAACTACAAGACCGGCGCGAACCGCACCACCACGTGGATCACCGAGTATCTGGTCAAACGCCACGAAGACGTCGAGTTGATCGACAAGTACATGCCGATCGCCAGGCTAGATCACAAGGCGATCGAGAGCGAGCACGACCGCATCGGCGACGCAGGCATCCTGCGGGGGTT
>CAZFKF010001529.1:0-1636 GCA_964518805.1 uncultured Planctomycetaceae bacterium
GACCCCTCTTGTCGCTGCGCGACACCGAAAGCAGAGCTTTCGGTGCCACCCGCGGGGACGGAAAGACGTCACCACTGGCAACCGACCTTACCCCCGCTCGCCTGCATGCTTTGGTTAGCTGACATGTACACTATCCAATGCATCACGCCACGCTTCGAGTTGTGGCAGCAAGTATTTCAGCCGAGGGGGGCTAGGCGCGGCCAAGGCTGCGAGCAGATTGGCACACGTGTAGTCGTCCCACGGCGTGACGGTCTCAATGACCTGAATCGTCTCCAATTGAATCGGCGTTAGTCCAGCGCGATCGCGAAATACTGTGGAATGGAACTCCCATTCGTCGAGATGCTTCCAAAAGTTTGCAGCGGCGTTGATGATTTGTGCAATTGTCTTGCCGCCGCTGTGACGCGGCCCCGTTTCCAGCGCGATCCTTTTCGATATGCCGTTCGGGCCGTACGTTGAGGCAAGGTAGCGCTGGCACGCGATGAACCCCATACCAGCGACGTATTCGGCGTCGTCGAAGTGTCCCATTCCGTCGGGATCAGAGGATGAGTCGATTGCTTGCTGGACTTCATCCAGCCGCGAGTCGAGAAGTGCGACGAGATCTTTCAGAAAGGCGAGGTCGTCGTCGTATATGCCGCTGTCGAATTTGAGGTACATGCTGCGCTCCATCCGTCGTTCACTTCGTGCCAAACACAGAACGACACGCACCAACGTGATTAGGTTCATGCACTAGGTAATTCTGCCGCCGGCACGGCGCCGTGATTACTAGCTATGGTGGCGGTTTCGGCGGCATAACGCGCCTCACAACGAAAGGCATTCTCGCGACGAACCTTTGGCCAGTCAAGCACTTGCGCTCGCATCCCCTAAGATGGAGAGGGGAAAACGGGACAGGTCGGACTTTGGCCGCCAAGTTGCAGCACACGTCCAGGCGAAGGAACCGGAAATCAGACCCTGTCCCGTTTCCGGCGTGTGTCCCGGTTTCCGGCGTGGCAGGTGCCGACGGGTATGTGTATTGTGTAGAATAGAGCCCGGGATGGAGACCTGTTTCGCGACGGTCCACGGATTATTCCGGGACTTCATCGGCGAGTCCCCTCACCCCCTGCCCCTCTCCCGTCCAACGGGAGAGGGGAGCAACGGTTGGACGGCCGCTTACAGAAACGAACCGGCTAGCAGCCGACGGGCGTCGGCGTCACGGGAGACAAACGCATGACTCGAAGATACAGCAAGGTGTTGCGGCGGCGGGATGTGTTGGCTTCGGCGGCGGGCGCGATTGCCGGGGCGGCGGTTCCCGGCTGGGCCATCGCCGCAACGGCCCGGGGCAGTCTGTCGGCGGGCGAGGGCGTGGTTGATATCACGCCGCCCTTGGGCATCGAGATGGGCGGATTCCACCGGGCGCCCGGCAACGAGCGCCGCATCAAGGGCAATCGCCAGCCCACGGCGGCCCGGGCCTTGGTGCTCCGGTTGGGCGGCGCGGAGGTTGCCATCTGCTCGCTGGATGTCGCCGCGGTGGGCAAGGACATGTCCGAACGCATCCGCAGCGCGGTCGCCCGGGAGGTCGGAATCGCGGCCGAGAACGTCCGCGTTTGCGCCACGCACACGCACTCGATGCCGTGCTTCTGTTATCTGCGGCAATGGGGCG
>CAZFKF010001530.1:0-1634 GCA_964518805.1 uncultured Planctomycetaceae bacterium
CGGTTGGACAAGCCAACCGTGGCACCCGTAAACTCAATTTGGACAGACCACTAGGAAGCATCGCCGCGGCTGCTGTCGGCGGCGTGCAATCGCAAGAAGACCTCGTTTCTCAGTGGAGCGCAGTGCAATGACTCGTTGGAAGGTCGGGATGGTGCTCGTGGTGGTTCTCAGCCTCGTCGCTTGGCAAGCGGACTCGACGACGGCCGCGCCCGAGAGCGATAACGCCAAGAAGGCGAGCGATGCCGCCGCATCGGCCCAGCCCGGCGCTGAGGCGGCGCCGGCCGCGGTCCTCCAGCGGATCCGCGAACTGGGCGGCAAGATCGAATACGACCGCGCCAAGAACATCGTCGGCGTCGATCTGTTCGAGCGCCAGACGACCAACGCCGATCTGGAGAAGCTGGCGACCGTGCCCACCATCCAGCGGCTCAAGCTCTGGGGGGCCGAGATCAACGACGGCGGCGTGAAACACCTTCCGGCGTTGACGCGGCTGAAGGACCTGGTGCTGGAGAACACCGACGTCACCGACGCCAGTCTCGAAGTCCTCTCGAAGATTGCCACCCTGGAGTCGTTGAACCTCCGCCGCAGCACGAACGCCACCGACGCCGGGCTGGCATATCTCGCCAAGCTGCCCAAGCTTCAGTCGCTGACGCTTCTGTACAACAATTTTACCGACGAGGGCGTGGCCCATCTCAAAGACATGACCAAGCTCAAGGCCCTCGATCTGCGCGGGTGCGTGCAAATCAGTGACGCCGGCCTGGAAAACCTCAAGGGGCTGGTCGGTCTCAAGGCCCTGAAGTTGCGCAATCCGTACATCACGGACGCCGCCCTGGATGCGCTGGCGGGGATGAAACAGCTGAAGTCGTTGGCCATCGAGGATGCGGCCGGGATTACCAACGACGGCATCGCCAAGCTCGGAAAGTTCACGGGACTGGAGGAGTTGGACATCTTCCGCTGCCAGAGCGTGACCGACGAAGGGCTCGCGCATCTTCAGGGCCTCGTCAACTTGCGCCGGCTCAAGGTCCGCGACAACCCGATCAGCGGCTCCGGGCTGAAATACCTCAAGGGCCTTACCAAGTTGGAGGACTTGGAGTTGAGCGAGACGTCCTGCTCGGATGCGGCCATCGCGAACCTCAGCTCCCTGGTGAACCTCGATCGGCTCGACCTCTGGCACACGCGGATCACCGACCAAGGGCTGGCGAGCCTAGAGGGCCTCAAGAAGCTCGAACGGCTGAGCCTGAAGGACACGGCCATCACCGACGCCGGGCTGGCTCGCCTCAAGGGGCTCTCGAACTTGACGCTGCTCGATCTGGAACTCACCAAGGTGACCGATGCCGGCCTTGCGTCGTTGGAGGGCCTGACGAAGCTCCAGTCGCTCAATCTGAAGCTTACCAAGGTGACCGACGCGGGCGTCACGAAGCTTCGCCAAGCGCTGCCCAAGACGAAGATCGCCCATTGAGACGCTTGTCCGAGAAGACGCGACGAAGGTCCACTCTCCCTTGGGGAGAGGGTAAGGGTGAGGGAGATTAATGCACTGAACGCCTGAATTCTGCCGTGTGTGCCCTCACCCCCTGCCCCTCTCCCAAAGGGAGAGGGGAGACTTCTCGGATTGCCTCTGAGAGCGGCTGCCCGCGAAC
>CAZFKF010001531.1:0-1629 GCA_964518805.1 uncultured Planctomycetaceae bacterium
TTGACCATATCACGGCACGGCTACGCCTGACCTAACTTTGCAAAAGTCCAGTTCGTTCTTGACGACGAACCACGCCACCGGATTGAGATCCACGCCGGAAACCTGGAAGCCCAACCGCGAGCCTTCGACCAGCGTGGTGCCCCCGCCCATGAAGCAATCAAGTACCTTGAGGTGCTTGAAGTTCTCGGCTGCCTGGTGGTTGGCGTAGTACAAGTCCCAGACGGCCTTGGCGGCTTCGGTCTCGTCAGGAATCGGCTGGCCTTGGTTGTCCAGGACGGGCGAGCCGTCCGGGTTCTTGCGGACTGGAGCTTCCATCGCCGCGGCAATCAACATCGCCCGGAAGACGCAGCTCCGCCGCCGCGCCCACCACTTGCTCATCTGGTAGATTGGCTTGCCAGCGTTTCCCTCCAGCGTGGAGAGGGCATTGATCGGCACGAGGGGGAAATCGACTTCCAAGCAAGTCTTCGGCCGCTTGGGATTGCCGAAGTCCGGCACCTTGACCTTCACCGGCTTGGCCAGGTTCGGCGGCAGGTGTTCCCCGTCGCCGTTGGGCTTCCCATTCGACTTGCGCGGCTTCTTCTCGCCGCCAGGCTCGGCAAAGTCGAACTTCCCCTGGTCGTCCAGTTCGACGCCGGGAAGGACTCTCTGGTTGGGGTCACTGTGCTTCTTGCCCATAATCCTCGGTCTCACTCCTTCGCGGCTGCGCCGGGCGGTGGTAGGGCTTGGATAGCGTCGGAAATGCGTTGGAGCATGACCTCGACCTGCTTGAGCAACTTGAGCTGTGCTTGACGAAAATCCTGCCGCCGGCGCGGAAGCGACACCCCGATCAGTTGCCAGTAGTCAGCGGCGACGTCTCCATGCTTCTTCGCAACCTCGCGGGGTTTTCCATGATCCACGTCGTGGCGAAGGTCGAGATTGCGGAAGTGCTTGATGGCCCAGACCGGCGCCGCGTCGTCGCCACTGATCAGCTTCCCAAAGCGAAGGTTGTCTTTGCCAGCGCCCTCGTAGACGATGAAATTCATGCAGTCGATGAACTCGCCGAAGAGTTGCCGGGAATTGGCGACAAGATTGGGCAGGCCAATCAGGGACTCGACCAACCGGTTAGTAAGCTTGAAGATCGGCTCTTCGCCGCGAGCGTCGCATTGGCGATTGATGAGGGTGACTAACCGGCACACGGATTGAGCCGTATTGAAGTAATCGACCGTGGGCAGCGCGTTCAGTGCCTGTTCGTCTTGCAGAAGAGCGGGGCGTTTAGTCGCAATGAAAATCAGTTCGGTTCGTTGAATATCGAAGAGGTTCAGGGTCGGCATATCTGCGAGTTCGTCGTCGGCCTCCATCTCCAGGGACGCGAGATCGAAGACGTCCGCGTATTCGACTATCTCGGCTTCCTGGGAGCCAGCCTCCGCCTCGGCGTACGCGATGGCGGTACTCAATGGCTCGGTAGGGCGTCCCTGGTCTTGCCATCGAGCGGTCAGTTGTGCCGTCCTCACAATGCTCTCAGCTACGTTTACTGAAGGCATGACCGCCACAGCACGAAGATGGGGCGGAAAAGGCGCATAGGCTGTCGCGATCCGTGAGACGGCGTCCTGGTACCGCGTCAGGAAAGATCGGCTGTCCAAGAGTTCTGCA
>CAZFKF010001532.1:0-1627 GCA_964518805.1 uncultured Planctomycetaceae bacterium
AGCCGAAATCGTCGTACAACTGCTGCATCAACTCGGTGCCGATCGTCGGGAATCCGTCGGCCGCAAAGGTCGCGTTGATTTCGCTGGTTGCCCAGCACGGCTCGGTGTCGTTGTTCATCGATCCCGACAGGTCGACCACGAAGGCGATGTCGCGCGGGTTGGTCATGGCGACCGCCGAGGCGGCGGCGTCAAACGAGTTCGTACCGATCGCGGACGCGAAGAACAGCGGGATCCGGCCGCCGCGGTTCGTGCTCCGCTCGCACGTTACGCGGACGGCGTTGCCGGGAGTGACCGTGGATGTGAAGACGTGGTTCGCCTGGTCCCATTCGCCGAACTCGATTTGCACGGACTGGGGTCCAAGCGAAGTTCCCCCTACGCTCTGGTACCCGGCGAATCGCTGCGCCTCGGCGATTGCGTCCGAGGCGTCGTTGGGAATGTAGGCGGCGGCCGCGAGGGCCCCCGCGTCGGCGGCGACTTGCAGTTGGGAGCGGACCACGGACAAGTAGCCCACGTCCACTGCGAAGGCGAGAAAGCCGAGCATGATGATCAGTAACACTGCCGCGAACACCGCCATGGCGCCGCGACGTTCCGGTTGCCTGCCCCTGACACGACTCATAGAGCCCCCTTTCAACGAACCAGCCAGACGGGAGAGTAAATAAACTGGCTGGCCGGTGTGGTGCCCGAGGCCGGAATTGCCCCGTGGCTGACCACCCTGGCCGGCTGAATGATCACCTGCTTCCCCGAAGGGCTGCCGGTGAGTTTCACGTACATAATGCGGGCGCCGATGAAACGGACAATCGTGTACTCAGCGTTGTTGCCGGGGCCGGCGACGTCGCTGAAGACGGGGATGATCCGCAACTGGCCGATGATCGACGCCAGGTCGTCCTTGACGCCGGCGCTGATGCCCGTGTCACCGTTCAAGAAGAGCTTGCCCTCTTCGTTGAATTCGAGCTTTCCGCCGATGCAGTCCATGTCGGACTTGCTGATCCCGTATCGGATCTGTCGGCAGATGTCTGAGGTACTGTTGTTCGCCGGACCGATGTCCACGGTTCCACGGTTGCCGGGCGAACCGGTTCCCTGCGGATACAGATTGACCTCCAGGATCCCGTCGTGACCGCAGGTGACGCGTTTGGTTTCGCGATCCCACTTGTAGTTGTCGCTGCCGATGCCCGCGAGGAGATCGTCCCAGGTCGCCTTGTCCAGGGCGAACGGCAAAATCTCGAGATTGCGACCGTCTCCTGGAGTCTGGAATCCGCGGAAGTCGTTCAAGAACGCCGCGGTTGCCTCGCGCTGCATGTCGCAGGAGCTCATCCCCAGAATCCTGGCGAAAAACAGGGGTACGGAGCCGTTTCCGTCCGCGGCGCTTGTCTTGCGAATGCGGACCTTCACGGCATTGAAGCGATTGGGATCGGTGAAGGACATCGCCGACGTTGAGGAGAACGGATAAGCCAACTCTCCGATGTCGGTGTCGCTGTCCGAGAGGCTTACCGCGGTGTTGCCCACGGTGTTGAGGGCCGCGTATTGGCCAGCCTCGGTGGCCACCGTCGCCAAGGTCTCGGCATTCACCGTGGCTCCCGCTTGGTCCTGCTCCACGAGTCGCCAAGCGGCTGCGATCGCCGCGGCATCG
>CAZFKF010001533.1:0-1627 GCA_964518805.1 uncultured Planctomycetaceae bacterium
CCCCTGGCGAGTCCGCGGAAGCCGTGCAACTCCGTGAAGTCAGCCTCTCCAGGGTTCACTGCGCTGGAGATCGGTGCGTCGGTCTGGTACGATATCGGATTGGGGAAAGTGGCGGTTGGCTCCGCGCTCGCGCCCAACAGGCAAGGGGAACCACGCCTCGGACCCGAGCCGCAAACGGACTCGCCTTCTGAAGGACCGCTGCGATGAAACGCACCAGCACGAGACCGCCCTGGGCGACATCTCTGCCCGTTTTCTTCCTGGCCCTTGCCGGGGCCGCTCCTGCATCGGCCGATCCTCCGCCGGGCGCCGCGGCAAAGCCGGCGGCTCGCGTCCTGGTGGTCTATTTTTCACGGCACGAGACTACCGAGAAGATGGCCCAAGGCGTGGCCGAAGGCGCGCGCCGCGTGCCGGGCGTGGAGGTCGCCATCAAGAAGGTCCAAGAGGTTGCCAAGGAGGAGCTTGCAGCAGCCGACGGCATCCTGCTGGGCTGCCCGACCTTCTTCGCCAATATCCCCGGCACGATGAAGACCGCCATGGACGACTGGAATTGGAAATGGAAGGTCGATTTCACCGACAAGGTGGGCGGGGCGTTTTCGACGGGCGGCGGCCAGACCGGCGGCAAGGAGCACGTGGTCACGTCGCTATTGCTGTTCATGCTCAGCAACCGCATGGTGGTGGCCGGCCCACTGTACTCTGACGCCGAAGGCAAGGACCTGTGGGGCGAACCCGGCTCGTCGGCGATGACCGGCCCGCTCGACCCCGGCGTCAGTGCCGGCGAACTCGACGGGGCAAAGCGCCTCGGAGAACGCGTGGCCCGATTGGCCAAGAAGATGAAATCGCCGTGAAGGAGAACGCCGAGGAATTCGGAGCCCTTTTCGCATGTCCGCGCTCGGCGCGGGAGGAATTCTACCGTCTGGCATCACGATTGGGTCGTCGCGAAAGCGCGAAAGAGCGAAAACGGGCGGAATGAGGAATCGCAGATCCAATGCACAGCCGGCCGCACCGTCCACACCTGATTTCGCGCTTTCGCCCTTTCGCGTTTTCGCGATCCATTTGCCCTGACCGAGGCAACGAGACCCAATGGTGATGCTCAACTGCCAGGAAGTTGCTGCCCTTCCGTTCATGTCCGCGCGTGACGCGGGACCTCCGCGCCGTCCAACCAACCAGTTCAAAACGAGGTTGTCTGCCATGTCCATGCTATCCGCGCGCACCATCGCCGCGGTCAGTCTTTTCGCGGTTGCGATCGCACCGTGCATGCCGACTTCGGCGGCCGATTCTCCTTTGCGGCTTGCTTCCATTTCCACAGCCCTGGAAGACGGCGTCCGTTTGCACTGGAGGGTCGTGGTTCTGTCGTCCGAAAGCCGGGCATGGGGCGCGGCGCCGCGGGCCGAGGTCCACGGCGCCACGTTGGCCGAGTGCATCGCGAGGCCACCGTTCGTGTTCGTCCACGTCGTCTCGGATACCCCGAAGAGCTCGCCACACCTGACGGTCCGGCTTCCTGAAGTGCTCGGAGGCGTCTTGCAGGTCGACTTGCCGCTGTCGCTGAATCTGGCGGAACGGCCGTGGCAGGCCCGATGGGAGGGACGCGACTCGAAACTGGAGGGCGTTCATGGCCCGCCGGCGCTTT
>CAZFKF010001534.1:0-1627 GCA_964518805.1 uncultured Planctomycetaceae bacterium
GCGAACACCCGTTACTTTGGGTGTTAATGTCACGCTCTGTGGTGTAATGGCTTGCAAACCACCGCGGGGTGTGTCATATTACGTGTTTTGTCCTTGGGCCGCGGGAGAGGGTGGGAGCGGCAATACTGTGCAAATCTGGCCGGCAATTGATCTTCGCGGGGGGAAATGCGTCCGCCTGAAACCGGGGGACTTCGGCCGCGAAACCGTGTTTGGCGACGACCTGGCCGCCATGGCCCGGCATTGGGTCGACGAGGGAGCCGAACGCCTCCATCTGGTGGATCTGGACGGGGCGCGCAGCGGCAGCCCGGTCAACGAGCCGGTCATTCGGGCCATTCTTCAGGCAGTCGAGATTCCCTGTGAATTAGGGGGAGGCGTTCGCGACGAGGAGACGATCGCGCGGCTCTTGGACGCGGGTCTTTCGAGGCTTGTGGTCGGCACGCAGGCGATCCGTCAGGCCGACTGGTTCCGCCAGATGTGCCGGCAGTATCCGGGGAAGCTGGTGTTGGGCATCGACGCTCGGGATGGGCGCGTGGCCACGCACGGCTGGCTCGAAACCAGCACGTTGGAGGCAACCGCGCTGGCCCGGCAGTTCGCCGGCGAGCCCCTCGGCGCGCTGGTCTATACCGATATTGGAACGGATGGGATGATGGCCGGTCCGAACGTGGCGGCGATGGCCGCGGTGAAGCGTGCGGTGGACTGCCCGGTGGTGGCGTCCGGCGGGGTGACCACCCTAGACGACGTGATCGGTCTGGCGGCCGCCGGCATGGACGGCTGCATTATCGGTCGGGCATTGTACGAGGGGACGATCTCGCTCGGCGAAGCAATTCGCGCGGGGAAGGAGAGACGCGTCTCGTCGGAATAGGCGCGTGGAACCTTTCTCTGCGTCCTCCGTAGTGAAACCGAGGATTCACCACGGAGGAGGCGGAGAAACACGGAGGGCGATCCCTTTAGGCGTTGAATCCATCAAGAGGTTTTTTTCCATGGCGAAGTACACGGTCGAGCAAATCCGCAACGTAGTATTCTGTGGCCATAAGTCGTGCGGCAAGACCACGCTGGTCGATCGCATGCTCACCACGACCGGGGTCGTGAACCGGCCGGCGAGCGTGGACGAGGGGACGAGCATCTGCGACTTCGACGACGAGGAAAAGACCCACCGCTATACGATCGAAGCCAGCGTCGTGCACTTCGATCACGGGGGCCTGCACTTCCACGCCATCGACACCCCCGGGTATCCGGATTTCATCGGCCAGACGGTCGGGGCCATGCGGGGCGTCGACGTGGCGGCGATCGTGATCAACGCCCAGAGCGGCATCGAGGTGAACACGCGGCGGGTCTTTGCCGAGGCGGCCAAGGCGGGCCTGGGCCGGATGATCGTGCTCAACAAGATGGACGGCGACAACATCGACTTCGCGGCCGTCGTCGAGAGCATCCAGAAGCTGTGGGGCAACGCCTGCGTGCTTCTGAACGTGCCGGTGGGCTTGGGGGCCGATTTCCGCGGCGTGGTGAGCACGCTGGACGTGCCCGCCGACACGAGCGGGGCCCTGGTCGATCCGGCGGAGATCAACCAATCGAGCACGGGCTCGAGCATCGAAGCCGACGAAGAGGTCATGGAACGCTACCTCAAGGG
>CAZFKF010001535.1:0-1625 GCA_964518805.1 uncultured Planctomycetaceae bacterium
GGTTCTGCTCGTTCGGGCACGCCCCGCGCGACGGCCGGCGGTTGTTCGTCTCCAGCCCGAAAGGGGGCGGCTCCGGGCCCAATGGCGGCCGCGGATTCGTGGCCCCGGCCCGCGGTTCGCATCCCGCTGACATCATGCAGGGGATGTTCCAGGTGGTGGACATCCCCGATGCGGCCCGGTTGGCCGAGTACACCCGCCAGGTCGTGGCCAACACCTATCGCAAGCGCGACGTGATCGACGACGGCCGCAACCCGCTGCCGCCTGCGCCGAACGTGCGCCGTAGTCCCATCCGGCACGTCGTCTTCATCGTCAAGGAAAACCGGACGTTCGACCAGGTGTTTGGCCAGCGGAAGAACGTGGTGGGAGACCCGACGCTGGCCGGGCTGGGCCGCCACGTCACGGTAACCAACAGGTTGGGCGCAAGCGTCAAGGACGTCGAGGTTGCTCCTAACCACCAGGCTTTGGCGGATCGCTTCGCTCTGTGCGACAATTTCTATTGCGATTCGGACCAATCGAACACGGGCCATCGCTGGGTCGTCGGCGTTTATCCGAACGAATGGGTGGAAGTCAACGCCCGCTCGCGCATCGAGGCCCAGCCCTTCAGCTCCGCTCCGGGGCGGCGCTACGTGGCCGGGTCCAGCGCCGGCATTTTCCCGGAGGACTACAACGAAGCGGGGGCCCTGTGGGAGCACCTCGCTCGCCACGGGGTCTCGTTCTTCAATTTCGGCTTCGGGACCGAGATGCCGCTGAGCATCGAGGAGCAGATCCACAAGTTCACCGGCATGCAGATGCGCGTCAGCATTCCGCTGCCCAAGCCGCTGTTCGACAACACCTCGCGGAAGTACGCCACGTTCAACATGAATATCCCCGACCAGTTCCGCGTCGACATGTTCGAGGAGGAATACCGAGAGAAATGGGCCAGCGGCCGGGAGAAGTTTCCCCGCCTCGTCACCATGGTCTTGCCCAACGATCATCTGACCGGCGAGAACCCGGCCCACGGCTATCCGTTCGAGGAGTCCTACATGGCCGACAACGATCTGGCGCTGGGGCGCGTCGTGCGGTTCCTCTCCCAGACTCCGTATTGGAAGCACATGTTGATCCTCGTGACCGAGGACGATCCCCAAGGGGGCCGCGATCACGTGGACGCCCACCGCTCGATCCTGATGCTGATCGGTCCTTACGTGAAGAACGGTTCGGTGTCGAGCACCTTGCTCGACTTCGGCTCGATCATGAAGACGATCTTCGTCCTGCTCGACATGCCGTGCCTGAACCAGTTCGACGCCACGGCAGCCATGCCCCGCGACTGCTTCAGCGACCAGCCGGATTTCACCCCCTACACGCTCAAGCCGGTCGATCCACGCCTGTTCGATCCGGCGAAGGCGCTCAAGCCGTTCGAGCGGGGCTTCGACTGGAAGCGTCTTCTCGAATCGCCCGACATGGACGATCCGGACACCATGCGCGCCGGATTCGAGCGGCAGGACCGGAGATAGGCTCTCGAGCCGTTCTCCATGCAGGGGATGAAACGGATGGGTGACTGGGGCGAACCTTCAAGTATCACCGGAAAGTGGACGACACCGTGGCAAGGGGGCCCCGGCCAGGCAGAACTGCCCTTTCTTTGCTGCCTT
>CAZFKF010001536.1:0-1625 GCA_964518805.1 uncultured Planctomycetaceae bacterium
TGAACCAGCGTTCGAGCCCGCGCATGTACCAGCCGATCTCGTAGACCACGCCGCAGATCCCGCTGATCACGGCGTACGGCGTCTCGCGGCGGAGCGTCATGGCGCGATCGCGAAGTCCGACAAAGCGGCCCGGGTCGTCGCCCTTGGGAAACGGGAAAGCGCGGACGTCGTCGATCGTGGCCTTGGCCAGCGGATGGTGGGTGATGTCCATGTAGAACGGTTGGTCGTCGGGCATCGACCACCGCACGCCGAATTCGTCCACCAGGTCGTGCCACAACCGGCCGCCGCGGCGTTCGGTGACGATCCCTCCCTTGAAATCCGAGGCCGCGCCTGCAGCCACATACCGGGTGTCGACGTGGAACCGTTCCAGGACCGCCTCGCACGGCCGGGCGAGCTGCTGCACGGCGTCCATGATCGAAACCGGATCGTCGATCCCCAGGTGCTTCGTCAGGGCCTGATACGCGAACTTGTGAATCCCCGTCTGGTTGCCCCCGAGATCGATCGGCACCCGATCCGGCTCCTCATGGTTCAGGGCCGCGAGCATGCGTTGACGGGAAGTCATGGTCTCTTTGGGCATGGCAGTTTTCTCCTCACGGCGGCATTATAGCGGTGCCTGCGACGGGGGGCTAGAACTGCACCTCCATCCCGTCCTCCCCAAGCGACGTGTGGGGAAAGACGGCCCGGGCCACGTCCAGACCCACCGGATCGTCGGCCTCGGTCAGTGGATTGAGGTGCACGAGCACCAGGCGTCGTACCCCGGCCCGACGAGCAAGCTCAGCCACCGGCGTGGTGCAACTGTGGCCCGTCTTGCGAGCAAAATCGGCGTGGCTGTCGGGGAGGTAGCATTCGTGGAGCAACAGATCGACGTCCCGGATGTGCTCCAGGTATGGTGCGTCGGGCGTGGCGGTCGTGTCCGTGACGTAGGCCATCGAATGGCCCGGCCACTCAAGGCGGTAGCCGATCGATCCGCCCGGGTGCTCCAGGGGGAAATGCCTCAGCACGCCCGAGCCCGGCAATGCGACCGTCTCTGTCAGCCCCTGCATCGTGAACGGCGGCTCAACCGGGAACACCGCCGGGGCAAAGAGGTGCTCGGTCACGGCCGCGAGCACGTGGGGCTGGGCGTGGACGCACACCTCGTCCAGCGGCCGCAGATAGCGCACGCTCAGCAAGTAGGTCAGCCCGATGATGTGGTCGAGATGGGCGTGCGTAAGAAAGATGTCCAGACGCGGCGACTGCAGGTGGGGCGTCGCGCGAAACATGGCCGTGCCCGCGTCGAGCATCACGCCGCACTCGGGAAGAAGCATGCACGGCGTGTGCCGACGTTGGCTCGGATGATAGCCAGCGGTGCCCAGAAGGAGGATTTTCATAGGTCAGAGGGGTCGGGGCTAGGGAGTTGGGTGGCAGAGTCCCCGGCGACAGCAACCGATGTGCGTCGCCAGCGCGACATCCGTCCCCAACTCCTAGCTCCTTCTTAGCCTACCGGATCGCCTACCGCTTTTGAAGTGGCCCGATCAGCTTGTCGAGTTGTCCGCTGATGCGGTTCTTCATCACGTTCTGGGTGGCGTTCTGGAGGAACTGCTTGGCAAGCTGATCGAAGGCGGTGTGGTCGATCTTCGGCTGATGGA
>CAZFKF010001537.1:0-1619 GCA_964518805.1 uncultured Planctomycetaceae bacterium
AAGATCCACGGCATTCCCAAGCCGGCGCCGTTGCCGCATGGCACGTACGAGAAAGAAATCGAGTTCTCGATGCAGGCGTACCTGAAATCGCTTTGGGTGCCGGAGGAGAAGAAGTGGTGGACCTCGAAGGGGGCCGGCGAGTTGCTTTCGCCCAAGGGGCTGCCGCACTCCTATGTGGCCGACTTGCTGGTGGGCGAAATCGTGAGCCCGGACCCGGAGGTTCGGCGCCAGTGCCGGGCGCGGGCGGAAGAGGTGGCAAAGATCATCGGCGGGCCGGCCCGCCTGGATGCGCAGCGGTTCCCCGGCCATTTGGATTCGGCCCTGGCCAGCGCGGCCACGGCGGCCAGCCTGCTCATGTCGCGGGGCAAGGACGGGGCCTGGCGTTTCGACGCCGACCAGGTCGGCACCGGTCCCTTCGTGGGCATGGACTATCACGAGTTGGGAAAGAATGGCGAGGCCGAGGTGGGACTCTGCGCTGCCAAGGCCACGGCGATCCTCCGCTATGCCCGGATCACCGGCGACTGGGAGGCTTACCGCCAGTCGATCCCGACGCTGGAGTTCATGGAACAATTCCGCGTGCCCCGGGCCGCGCAGGTGTGGGAGGTGCCGGTCCACTCGCCCGACATCCTGGCCGCGGCCGAGGCCGCCGAGGCCTACCTGGAAGCCTATCGCTTCAGCGGCGACAAGCGATGGTTGCGCAACGCGGTGACCTGGGCCCGGCGCGGGCTGCCGTTCGTCTATCTGTGGGACGATCCCGAGAAACCGTTCCTGCTCGGGGCGAGCATCCCCGTGTACGGCGCCTCGTGGATGCAGGCTTCATGGTTCGGCCGGCCCGTGCAGTGGAACGGGCTGCGCTATGCCGAGGCCATCCTGGCCCTGGCCGAGCACGACCAGAGCTATCCCTGGCGCCAAATCGCCACGCTCCTGACCCACAGCGCCATCCATCAGCAGGACCAGGAGGGCGAAAACGTGGCCCTCTGGCCCGACAGCATCGGCGCGATCAAGGCCGACAAGTCGGCCTGGGTCTTCGCCCCACGGATGATCATCACCAATATCCTGACGCTGATGGGCCGCGACGAGCACGTGCGCACGACGATCGTCGGCGAGGGCGAGCGGCGTTTGCACATCTCGGCCGCGGCGGCGATTGCCGATGCGGCGTGGGACGGAAACGTCTGCACGTTCCGCGTCACCTACCCGGCCGGCGAACAGGGGACGGTGGTGGTGTTCAACACGGCAAAACCGCAAGCGGTTGCGTTGAACGGGAAGAGAATGGACGAGGGAAAAGACTTGGAGGCGGGCGTCGAGGCCGGGTGGCGTTACGATCCGGCGACGGCCTGCCTGTCGGTCCGCGTGCCCAAGGACGGCTCTTCGACCATTCGCATCGAGGGCGCCGCGTTCCGCTCGACGCCGCGCCTGCCGCAACTGGCCGAGCGGATCGCCTTCGAGTTCAAGGAAACGCCCGACGGGTGGCTCCCCGCGCACGACGTGGATGAAGTGGCCATCCGCGACGGCGCCCTGACCGGCCGCATCACGGGCGGCGATCCGTATGTGGTTCGCAGCATGCTCCGCGTGCGCGGCGACGACTGCCCGGTGCTCGTGCTGCGGATGCGGGCCACGGC
>CAZFKF010001538.1:0-1616 GCA_964518805.1 uncultured Planctomycetaceae bacterium
CCGCCCCAATCCCCCCATCTTCCCTGCCCTAAAATGCAAAAGCTGACGTGCACCCACCCTTTCCAGGCCACCAACCACTCCCGCTCGTAGTGCGAGCTTTAGCCCGTTTCTTGGCCACGAGGTTGGTGGCCTCCACGGGCTGAAGCCCGCGCTATGAACCTGTTGGGTGCCCCACCGTCGCGTCATTCATAGCCGTAACTTATTGGTTTAAATCCATTTGCGGCATCTAATCCGCCTCTCGTGCTAATTTTTCTTCCCGCCGCCTCTTGACAAATGCGGTACATTTCGTCTACTGTACTAGTCAGCTAGAACAGGGGACGAAGCATGTTCTTCGAGATCGACCCTTCCAACGGCGTGCCCATCTACGAGCAAGTGGTTCGGCAGGTGGTCTATGCCGTTGCTGCCGAGGCGTTGAAGGCCGGCGATCTGGTTCCGTCGGTTCGCGAGTTGGCTCGCGAACTGACCATCAATCCGAACACTGTAGCTCGGGCGTATCGGCAGCTTCAGGATGAGGGAGTCCTGGATTCGGTGCGGGGGACTGGCTTGGCGATCAGCGCCGATGCCGCGGAGAAGTGTCGCCACGCGCGGGTCAACTTGCTGCGCACACGGCTCCAACAGCTCTTCGTCGAGGTCCACCAGAGTCGGTTCGACCCGAAGGAGTTTCGCGGGCTCATTGAGTCGGAACTGGCCACGCTGCACGACGGGGAGGGCGCATGAACATGGCATCGGTGATCCGTCTGAGTCAGATCTGCAAGCGATTTGGTCGCGAAGTGGCGCTGGACGAAGTGACGTTCGAGGTGCCGCCCGGGGTGGTCTTCGCGTTGCTCGGTGAGAACGGCGCGGGGAAGACGACGGCCATCCGGATTATGCTTGGGCTGGCGGAGCCGGACGCTGGCCACGCGGAGGTCCTGGGGTTGCTCAGCGCCGAGCAGGGGCTCGAAATCCGGCACCGCGTGGGCTACGTGCCCGAGCGGTTGAGCCTCTACGACTGGATGACGGTTGGCGAAATCGGCTGGTTTACAGCCGGTTTCTACGGCAACGGTTTCCTGCCGGAGTACCGGCGGCTGGTCTCGCAGTTCGGATTACCGGAAGGGAAGAAGATCAAGGGTTTGTCCAAGGGAATGCGATCGAAGGTGGCGTTGTCGCTGGCCATGGCCCATCAGCCGGAGTTGCTGGTGCTGGACGAGCCGACCTCGGGTCTCGACGCCCTGGTGCGGCGCGAGTTTCTCGAAAGCATGGTCGACCGGGCGGCGGGCGGGCAGACCGTGTTCCTGTCGAGCCATCAGATCGGCGAGGTCGAACGCGTGGCCGACATTGTGGCCATCCTGCGTAAGGGGAAGATCGTGTTGATCGAGCGGCTTGACGAGTTGAAAGTCCGCGTGCGCCAAGTCACGATCACGCTGGCCGATGAAGCCACGGCGCCGCCCGAACTGAGCGGGACGATTCTCTCCCAACGGCGTCGCGGCCGGCAGTGGCAGGCCCTGGTCCGCGACCCGGACTTGGAAGCGATCGCCGCGATCAACGGCACCGGCGCAGTGCACGGCGTGGACGTCCACACGCCGTCGCTGGAGGAAATCTTCGTGGCCTACATGCAGTCGAACGGCGACGACGTTGGC
>CAZFKF010001539.1:0-1616 GCA_964518805.1 uncultured Planctomycetaceae bacterium
GCCCCCTTCGTGGACCCACGACTTGTGCAGACGCAGCGGCGTGTTGGCCGCGCTGGACCAGCCGGGCCCGATGCTCAGATAGCTCCCGGCCGATCCGGGCGGCGCGCTGGGGTCGTGACGGTCGCCGCGGATGATCTGTTCGGCGCTCGCGCCGTTGTCGGAGAGGAAGAAGATCAGCGTGTTCTCGAAGGCGTCCATCGCCTTGAGCTGCCGGACGACGCGGCCGATCTCAATATCCATGCGGTGGATCATGGCCGCATGGATCGCCATCTTGATGGGCTGGAATTGCTTCTGCTGGTCGGTCAGGCTGTCCCAGGCCACGGCGCGGCCCACCTCGCCGGAACCGATCTGGCGGCGCAATTGCTCCTCCGAAAGATTCCATGCGGGAATCGTGCCCGGTTCGAGTTGGGAAAGGGCGCAGTCGATCAGGCCCAACTTCTTCATCCGCTCGTAGCGATCCTGTCGCAGGACGTCCCAGCCGGCCCGATAGCGGTCGCGGTAGACGGCGACGTCCTCGGGCGGGGCTTGCAGGGGGAAATGCGGAACGACGAACGCGAGGTACAGGAAGAACGGCTGCTGGCGGTGCTGCGCCTGATGCTCGGCCAGCATGTCGATGGCGTGCTGGGCGATGGCCGTGGTGGAATAGTAGCCGCTGCCGGGCTTGACCGGAGGCAGCGGCCGGTCGTCGAGCGTGTGCAGCTTGGGATTGAAGTTGCGGTCGTGGTCGCTGATCGAATAGGAGTGATCGAATCCGCCGGCGAGCACCGGGCCGTCGACGTGCCACTTGCCGGAGTGATACGAGCGGTAGCCCAGCGGGCGGAGGAGTTCCGGGAGGAGCCGCGCCCAACCCGGGCGCCCGCCACCCGCGCCGCCAGCTTCGAGGCCCGGCAACTCGTCGCGCCGGACTTGCTGGGCGTAATAGCCGGTGAGGATGCTGGCCCGCGAAGGCCAGCAGCGGGCCGTGTTGTAGAATTGCGTGAACCGCAGGCCGCCGGCGGCCAGGCGGTCGAGCGTGGGCGTCTGGATCTCGCCGCCGTAGCAGCCGGCGTCGGAGAAACCCATGTCGTCGGCGAGGACGATCACGATGTTCGGCGTGCGAAGAGCATGCTGGGCATCCGCGCGCAGAGGCCCGCATATTGACAACAGGCCGAGAACCGCGGTAAGAAGGGTCATCGTCGCTCGGTGTCGTAATGGCTCTGTTCGATCCGAGCGGGAGGAGCCTATTCGTCGTACGTTCAACCGCATCGCGCACCTCGCTTGCAAGAGCTTGAGTTTGGACGAGACTTCAGTATCGGTCACGCGGGAAGCCGCGTCAACGCGACCGCCAGACCACCCCATCCCACAGCACTGCAATTCCACTTCCATGAGGAGCGTTCGATGCGTCGTCGCGTCCTGATTGGGCTGAGCTTCACGCTCGCCTCTTGCTGCGTCTCGTTCGGCGATGATGCAGCGAGGTCCGAACCGCCGCGGCCGCCGGCCGCACAGGCCGACGCCCCGGATGCACCGCTGGCGCTGTGGTATCGCCGTCCGGCGGTCCGCTGACTGGAGGCCCTTCCGTTGGGCAACGGGCGTCTCGGGGCGATGGTCTACGGCGGCGAGGGGCAGGAGCGGCTTGG
>CAZFKF010001540.1:0-1616 GCA_964518805.1 uncultured Planctomycetaceae bacterium
CCAACCCCAGGCCCGAACCCCGCCGCAGGATCAAGCCTGATGACACAGACGAAGGATTGGCCGATGGTGCCGACCCAGCGCCATTCCAAGACCGGGCGGACCTCGATCGTAGTCCGACACGCCCCGAAACGCGTTCGTCGGCGACGGATCCAAACGACATGCGCCGCACACCCCTGGTGCCCGTCGCGCGTCGCGAGCGCAACTGGGCCAACACCTCCTACACCGACCCGCCGCCGCTTCAGAACGCGGTCATCCGGCCGGAGGCGAAACTGAATCCGGCGAGCGCCGATTCTCCGGACCGCTTCACCTATGTAACCGACCGATTGCGGGAACTCGGTGCCGTATACTATCTTCTAGAGACCTGGGGCAACGAACGTTTCCGCTTCCACTGCAAGATGGCCGTCGGAGGGACTCCCGGTTACAACCGTCACTTCGAGGCCACGGATCGAGACGCCATGCAGGCGATGGGGAAGGTGCTTTCCGAAGTTGAGACGTGGCGGGCTGGTCGACAGGGACCGTAATACAACAGTCGTCGCAGGCCAAGTGCGACATAGGCAGCCTTGGTGTTGCTCTCATCGGCGTGCCGAGGCGGCCTATTCCCCTTTCGTGCGGCGTCGGCTCCTTTGCGGGTTCGGGGAGGATGTGGGTCGCGGTTGTCCCGACGCAAGAGCGGGGTACGCGTTTTCCTAGAACGGGTGCCCCGAACTCGTGGGACCGTCGATCGAATCGGGCTCTTGGCCAGGCCGCCTCGTTCGCGTTTCGATCCAGCCGGACCCAGAAGTCATTGGCTGTGGACCACCATGCCTTGTTCCCGGAATCGTTCTGTCGGCCATCTGCTGGGGAGCGTCGCCTTGCGCTACCGGCAACATATGCCAAGGGAGATCGGGCCCGCGATACGCCACAAAATTGGTGGGATTAGCTCCCTTATTCGTCCATCTACCGCGGGCAGCTCCCCGCCAAGTGAGTTAGATGGTTCCCGTCCAGCCAAGGTAGCAGACTTGGAAGCGGTCCTTTTCTTTGCACGAGAACCGCTGGGAAGCCGAAAACTGGCTCTATTAAGTGGCTTGGCTGACGGGACAGAAGCGCGTACACTGGTCCGAACGCTCAACCGCCTTTACGATAAGGAGGGTTGTGCCTTCCGCGTGGTGGAAGTGGCCGGCGGGTTCCAGGTCGTTTCGCGGGCGAAGTTTGCCCCGTGGCTGCGACGCTTGCAGGTCGTGCCGATGGAGGTACGCTTGTCGGTGCCGGCCCTGGAGACCCTCGCCGTGGTCGCTTACCGCCAACCGGTGCTGCGGGCCGACGTGGAGGCCATCCGCGGCGTGCAGTGTGGCGAGATCCTTCGCCAATTGATGGAACGGGGGTTGGTGAGGATTGTTGGCAAATCGGAGGACTTGGGCCGCCCGTTTCTGTACGGCACAACGCGACAATTTCTCCAGATCTTCGGTCTGCGCGACTTGGACCAGTTGCCGCGACCGGCGTGGTATCATCCTGAAGTCGCGCCTGCCGGGGAGCGGCCTGCATGCCAACCTGACGAACTCCAAGACGAGACAACGAATCAATCTGTTTGCTCTAAGTATCCGGGAGGAATATCGACCGTGAAGACCACAATTGCTACC
>CAZFKF010001541.1:0-1611 GCA_964518805.1 uncultured Planctomycetaceae bacterium
CTCGACCCCCAATGGCGCGACCACGGCGTGTACTTCGGCAGCCTCGACGCGGCCTTGGCCCAATTGCCCGAACTCTTGAAGTCGCACTTCCTCGACCCGATCGCCGATCCGCGGGCCGACAAGTTCGCTGCCCTCCAGGCCGCTTGCTGGTCGGGCGGGACGCTGTTGTACGTGCCTCGGGGCGTTGTGATCGACCAACCGCTCTACAGCCTTTCGGCGCTCTCGCCCAATGCGACCGACTGCGGCCGCACCCTCGTCGTCCTCGATGAGGGGGCAGAGGCTACGCTCTTGTCCGAGACGGCGAGCCTCGATCCGGCTGCGGCGGGCCTGCACTGCGGGGCGATCGAACTTCGCGTCGGGCCCGGAGCTCGCCTCCGCTACGTGAACCTTCAGAATTGGGGCGCCGGCGTGTGGCATTTTGCCCATCAGCGGGCCGTGGTCGACCGCGACGCACGGCTTCAGTGGACCATTGGCGCCCTGGGCAGCCGCCTGGCCAAGGTCAATCAGCACGTGGCCCTCGTCGGCCGCCGGGCCGACGCGCAGGTCAACGGCGTGATGTTCACGGAAGGCAAGCAGCACCTCTCCTATCATACGCTCCAGCACCACCAGGCCGCCGAGTGCAAGAGCGACCTGCTCTACAAAGGCGCCCTCCAAGACAAATCGCACGTGGTCTGGCGCGGCATGATCCGCGTCGACCGCGACGCCCAGAAGACCGACGGATACCAGCGCAACGACAACCTGATCCTTTCCGACAGCGTGCGCGTCGATTCGATCCCCGGCCTGGAGATCCTGGCCGACGACGTCAAGTGTACCCACGGGGCGACCTCGGGCCGCGTCGACGACGAACAGGTTTTCTACGCCCTCTCGCGCGGACTGACCCGCAAGGAGGCCGTCCGCATGATCGTCGCCGGATTTTTCCAGCAGGTCTTCGACCGCATCACCATCCCCAGCGTGCGCGACGCGCTGGGTGACGCGATTCGCCAGCGCGTGCGGGAATATCGATGAGAGACGAGGAGCCGGGGGGCGAGAGGCAGGAGCGAGGACAAGGGATGGGCGTTCGGCCCTCTCATGGACAGCCGCGACCTTGGGTCGCGTGAATTGGGAGCGGAGGAACCGATGAACGACTTCCAGCGTGTGTGCCGTGCATCCGAGGTGCCCGAAGGCGGCAAGAAAGTGCTCGAAGTGGACGACCGGCTGATCGCCTTGTTCCACGTGGGCGGCAAGTTCTTCGCGATCGACGACCTCTGCACCCACGACGGCGGCCCGTTGGCCGAAGGCGCACTCGACGGTTTCACCATCATCTGCCCTCGACACGGGGCCCGGTTCGACATCCGCACCGGCCGCGTCCTCTCGATGCCGGCCACGCAGGACACGCCAGCCCACGAGGTGAAGGTCGAAGGCGACGACGTATTGGTGAGAATAAGGGATTAGGGATTAGGGATTAGGGATTGGGGATTAGGGATTGGGGGTTGGGGGTTGGGGGCGGAACCCGTAGGGCGTAGGGCGGACGGAGCGGAGCGAGGCCCGCCGAAACGGCCAGGACTGTCGCGACCTCCGGCGGGCGTCGCTCCGTCCGCCCTACGTTCTTCGCTTCGCCCAATCCCCAAGCCC
>CAZFKF010001542.1:0-1610 GCA_964518805.1 uncultured Planctomycetaceae bacterium
TGTTGACGTTGGCGCTCCAGGCATCGGGAGTGCTGAAGTGGACGTTGCCCAAGTCGCGGCAATGGAGGCGGGCCACTTCACCCACCAGGTAATCCCAGTTGTCGTGGGCACCCAGGTAATCCTTCTTGGGCGTCCGTCGGCCGTGGTTGCCGGCCAAGTAGAGGACGTTGACCTGCTCGAAGTGAGCGGCCAAGTCGCGGTACATCAGGGCGTGGAGTTGGCCGATGGCCAGGCAGTTCTTGAACTGGTTGCGGTAGTACGACCGCTCGCACGCCCGGTGAATCTCGCCGCTGGTGTAGTCACCATAGGCCAAGACCCACAAGACCGGAAAGGCGAACTTAGGGGCCAAGGTGTCGTGGCACCATTCCACTACCGTGTCCACATACCGCTCGGCTCGGCAGCACGAGACCGGGAAGTTGTAGTCTTCGAGGCCGCCGACCTCCTCCGGCCGCACTACCTGATCGTGGTGGCCGTCGGAAAGGTGCATGACGACGTGCTCGACGATCTCCGCCTTGCGGCGGAACTCCACGGCCTGCGGCAATGGCGCGAACGGCTTGATGCGTTGCTCCATCTCGGCGACCACTGCCTTGAACAGGCCGGCGATCTTCGCCCCGGCCTTGACCTTCTGCCGCTCGCGGTTCCGCTCCTCGGTCAAGTGGACGATTTCGGCTTCCAATTCGAGAACCCGCTTGTCGGTCGGATCGTAGTCGGGGATCGTCTTGTGCTGGCCGCCAGCCCGTTTGGGCGTTGGTGCTTCGCCGTCGGGCCATTGCACGTCCCTGTGGACACGGCCGGTTGCGATGTCCGACACGATGGAACGGCTGACCTTGAATCGCTTGGCGATGTCAGGCTGCGTGATGCCATCCGTGATGGCCTGCTTGATCTTTTCAACCTTCTTCTTGGTCAGCTTCATAGTGTTTGCTCGTGTCAGTCGATAGCTGAGGCGTGTCGCGTTCGGGATAGAGAGGCCGGGTGGCGCTGCCCCTCGCCACCCGGCTCAAGTGCTGTCGGTCACAAGAGGCGGGATTGGGGCAGGAAGAGAGAACGGCCTCAAGAGGACCGACGGCCCGCGCGGTTGAACAGTCGTTCGACCCACATCACAGCATTGTCGAAATTGAACGGTGGCTTGAAGGCGGCCGGCTCGTCGGGACCAGCGGCGGAATTGCGGTCACCGCCGGGCGACTGGCCGGCATCCTCCACAGGGATCGCTTCGATCTCCTTCAAGCTGGGCATCTGCACCGAGGGGTTGATAGCCCACTCGATCTTCGACGCCTTGGCCCAGGCGTGGATGCGGCGGACGGGCACAATGAAGTTGAAACCCTGCAATTGCGTCACGCCCTGGGTCAACATGCCGATGTACAGGCCGCTGTCCTTCAGGTACATGCCGCCGCCCGAGGAGCCGGGAAACGAAACGGTCGTGACCTGATCGAAGACCTTGACGTTGGCACCCTTCATCGGCAGGGTACGGCCGACTTGCGAGAGCACGCCGGTGGTGTAGCTATTGGCCCCGAACTGCCCCAGCAGGCTGCCGCAGTGACTCAGATCGACGCCGATGGGCGGGATGTAGTTCGGGTCTTTGTGGAACTTGGCGCAGACGTTCAGGGGGTACG
>CAZFKF010001543.1:0-1610 GCA_964518805.1 uncultured Planctomycetaceae bacterium
CCCAGGAGATCCTGGTCGATCACGCCAGCTATCCCACGCCGCGGATCACGGCCAATAGCCATCGCTACCGGCCGCTGGGGCTGGGCTACTCGAACCTCGGCAGCCTGCTCATGGCCAGCGGCTTCCCCTACGACTCCGACGAGGCCCGCGGCCTGTGCAGCGCGGTCACAGCCATCCTCCACGGGGCGGCCTGCCGCACGAGCACCGAACTGGCCGCGGCCGTCGGACCGTTCGAGGCCTTCGACGAAAACCGCGATCCCATGCTCCACGTGATGGAAATGCACTGGGAGAAGGTGAACCAGATCCAGCACGCTCCGGAGTATCTGAAAACTGCGGCCCGCGAGATCTGGGACGAGGTGCTCGTCGAGGGGCGCCGCCACGGGTTCCGCAACGCCCAGGCCACGGTGCTGGCGCCCACGGGCACGATCAGCTTCATGATGGACTGCGACACGACGGGCATCGAGCCCGACATCGCCCTGGTCAAGTACAAGCAGTTGGCCGGCGGCGGGATGATGAAGATCGTTAACCAGACCGTGCCGCTGGCCCTCAAGACGCTGGGCTACGGCGAGGCCGAGGTGTCGACGATCGTCGATTACATCAACCAGGAGGACACGATCGAAGGCGCGGCCGATCTCAAGCCCGAGCATCTGCCGGTCTTCGACTGCGCGTTCCAGGCCGCGCACGGCACGCGGTTCATCCCCTGGCGGGCCCACGTGCTGATGATGGCCGCGGCCCAGCCGTTCATCTCGGGCGCCATCTCGAAAACGGTCAACATGCCCAAGGACAGCACGCCGGCGGACATTGCCGGGGCGTACATGGAAGGCTGGAAGCTGGGCCTCAAGGCCCTGGCCGTCTACCGCGACGGCTCGAAGGAGGCCCAGCCGCTGTCGACCAAGAGCGACGAGAGGGCCGAGAAGACGGTCTCGGCCCCGCGCCGCGAGCGCCTGCCCGACACTCGCAAGTCGGTCACCCACAAGTTCAGCGTGGCCGGCCACGAGGGCTACATCACTGTCGGGCTCTATCCCGACGGCCGGCCCGGCGAACTGTTCATCACCATGGCCAAGGAAGGGAGCACGATCGGCGGGCTGATGGACTGCTTCGGCACGGCGGTCTCGATGAGCCTCCAGTACGGGGTGCCCCTGGAGGTCTACGTCAACAAGTTCTCCCACACCCGCTTCGAGCCGATGGGGCACACCAAGAACCCCGATATCCGCATCGCCAAGAGCATCGTCGACTACATCTTCCGCTGGCTGGGGATCACCTTCTTGCCCGGCTACCGGGAGGCGAACGCCGCCCTGGCGAACACGCCGGCCGACTTGCACAAGACGGAGCCGGGAGAACTCGACGCCGAGCTTCGGCCCGCCGCCAAGAAGGCTGGCGGGCCAAATGCGGGGCCAGGACCGGCCGCCACAACGAGCAAGATGCCGCCAGGCGGCGCGGCCAATGGTCACAGCAACGGGACGACCAAGCGCGCCGCCTCGGGAACCGCCTTGCTGGAACGCCCCAAGGCCACCGCGCAGGCCGAAGCAAGCCCCACGAGCCTGAGCGAGCAGTTTGCCAACTTCCAGACCGATGCCCCCAGTTGCGACAACTGCGGCGCTATCACCGTC
>CAZFKF010001544.1:0-1609 GCA_964518805.1 uncultured Planctomycetaceae bacterium
CCGGGCACGGGCCACGACACGCTCAGCGTGACCGTGTTCACCACGCGCCGGTCGCGGGCGTATCCGGAGCACGACCTGCCGACACCGATCAAGATGGGCCGCAAATTGTACGCTTTGAGGCCGGCCCGGCCGGGCACGACGCCGCGGCTGCTGGTGGACGCCGGACGAGGCGGCATCGGCTCGCCCAGCGTGTCGATTGACGGCAAATGGATCTATGTGGCGATGGCCAAGGACGAGGAGCCGTTCTTTCACATCTACCGCATTCCCGCAGGAGGGGGCGCGCCGCAACGGTTAACCGACGGCCCGTTTCACGACATCGACCCGACCGAGTTGCCCGACGGCCGAATCGCATTCACCTCCACCCGCATCGGCACCTACGAGGAGTATCACAATCCGCCGTCGCGCGCCCTGTTCGCGATGAATCCCGACGGCACGCAGATCCGGCCGATCACGCACACGTTCATTTTCGACAACGAGGCCGAGGTCCTGGCCGACGGGCGTATTCTGTTCATCCGCACCGACGATTTCTTCGATCGCGGCAAGGTGGAGACTCTGCTGCACGCGGTGCACCCTGACGGCAGCGGAGGCTATACCGAGTTCGGGCTGGAAATCGCGCCGGACTACGGCAGCCGGCTGCGCGCCTTCTACTGCGGCAGTCCGGCCCCGATGCCTGACGGGCGCGTGGCGTTCGTCTCCGGTGCGGGGATTACCGTGGGCCGGCCCGGAAGCCGCACGCAGCGCGACTACCCGATGCCCGCCGGCGACGTGGCCGCGCTCCCCGACGGCCGATTGCTGGCCACCGTAGGCGCGGTGGAGACGGTGACGGAAGTCACGGCCAAACAGAAGCGGACCTTTCAGGACATCGTTTACGAGAAGATCATCGCCTTTGACCCGAACGGGCCAGGCGACGAGGCCGTCGTGCTCCATCATTCGCCCGGCTCCCCGCTCCACTCGCCAGTCTATCTGGGCGCTCGCAGCCGACCGCCGGTCATTCCGCCCAAGATCGCGCAAACCCGGATCGACGATCCGTCCGCCACCGGGGTGTTATTCTGCCAGAACGCGCGTTTCACGAAGAACACCACCGCCGGTTGGCGGCACGTGCGCGCAATCAGGGTGCTGGCGGGCAAAGGCCTGACCAACCGCTCGTCGCACGCCTACATCGTTCACGCAGGGAGCGAGGTCACGGAGTTGGGTACGGTGCCTTTGGCCCCGGATGGGTCCTTCTCGGTTGAGGTTCCTGCCGACACGGCGATTTCCTTCCAGGCGGTCGACGGCGAGGGCCGGTCCGAGTTGAACGAGATGTCCTGGATCTACGTCCGGCCCGGCGAGAGACGGGGCTGTGTGGGTTGCCACCATTCGCGCCAGGCGACGCCGCTGAGAGCGGGAAATCCGCTGGCGCTGTCCGTCTCTCCGGCGCGCCTGCTGGGCCAGGGGCGGCCGCACCGCTTCCGCGGCAACAACCCGGCGGTGACCGGATTGATGGAGATGCAAGTCGACCGTTACCGGGAGGTGGCCGGGATCAATCGCCATAGCCTGACCGACGGACCTCTGGCCACGGGGAAGGACGAGGTCGCGGCGCTGGTCGGGCATCTTGCCGGAGACGACCCCG
>CAZFKF010001545.1:0-1609 GCA_964518805.1 uncultured Planctomycetaceae bacterium
GACTTCGACTACCATGTCGAGCTTCGATCGCTCGCCCGAGCCAAAGGCCCCGGAGGCGCTCGTATCGACCGCGAACAGGACCGTCAGTTCCCGCTCTTCGCAGAACCGCTTGATGAACGGCGTGCCCGTCCGCGCGGTGACGTTCCAGTCGATGGTGCGGATATCGTCGCCCGGCTGATACTCGCGGACCTCGTCGAACTCCATGCCCCGGCCGCGGAACACGCTCTTATACTGGCCGGCGAACAGGTCGTTGACGGTCCGGTTGGCGACGATCTGGATCCGCTGCACCTTGCTGAGGATCGTGGCGACGTCTTGCTGAGGCATGGCTACGGCACGGGCACGGCGTTGAGAATCGTCTGGATCACCTCTTCCGGCGTCTTCTGCTCGGCCTCGGCCTCGTAGGTGAGGATCACGCGGTGGCGGAGCACGTCGTGGGCGATGTCCTTGACGTCCTGCGGCGTCACGTAGCCGCGTCCTTGCAGGAACGCCACGGCCCGGGCCCCCAGCCCCAGGTAGATCGACGCCCGCGGCGACGCCCCATAGTCGATCAGCGGCACAAGATTCTTCAGACCGAACTCGGCGGGATCGCGCGTCGCACGCACCACCGCCAGGATGTAGTTCTTCACTTGGTCGTCAACGTAGACCAGCTTGACCACCTCCTGCATGGCGACGATCTCCTCCGCGCCGAGCACCGACTGCACCGGCCGGGCCGTGCCGTCCATGGCCATGTCGAGCACCTTGCGTTCCTCCGAAGCCTCGGGATAGGTGATCTTGACCTTGAGCATGAACCGGTCGACCTGGGCCTCGGGCAACGGGTACGTGCCTTCCTGCTCGATCGGGTTCTGGGTGGCCATGACCAGGAATAGTCCTTCGAGCGGGTAGGTTTGCTCGCCGATCGTCACCTGGCGCTCCTGCATGGCTTCCAACAACGCCGACTGCACCTTCGAGGGTGCCCGGTTGATCTCGTCCGCTAAAATGAAATTGGAAAAGATGGGTCCTTTGCGAGTTTTGAATGTCCCCTCATTCGGCAAATAGATCAGCGTGCCAATCAGGTCTGCCGGAAGCAGATCGGGAGTGAACTGAATCCGCTGGAATTGCGTGGAAAGGGCCTGGGCCAGGGACTTGATGGCCGTGGTCTTGGCCAACCCCGGCACGCCCTCCAGGAGAATATGCCCATGGGTGAGCAATCCCACCAAAAGCCCGGAAATCATCGCCTCCTGCCCGACGATCGCTTTGCCCAACTCGTTCTGAAGGCGATGAATTCGCTCCGATTGCTCTGCGACTTGTTGCTTGATCTGGTGGACGTCCACCTGCATGGAGGGGTCTCCTTGAAACACCTTGATTCGCCCATGTTTTCTACGTCGAATGTACCCGGATGGGTTGTGATTTCACAACCACCCCAAATCCTTGCCCCGCGTCAACCCCCCCTGATCGACGCCGACACGCGGGACGCAAAGGGGTTCCACCAGTGGTGCGAGTTTGGGAATCGGGAGCCACCCCTGAAGACCCGCGGCAGACTCATCGGAATTCCTGTGGTGCCGATCTGCTGAGTCGGTGTATCCTGGAGGCACCCGTACTGCGAAGGGCACAGAACGTGTTGGAATCCCAC
>CAZFKF010001546.1:0-1608 GCA_964518805.1 uncultured Planctomycetaceae bacterium
AACGACGTCTAATCATGCCGAAGACGCGGCCAAGGCCGCGCGACGGCACGTCACACTGATTACCGGTCTTACGAGCCAGAGCCAGTTGGGACGGCCTTTCCAGGCCCTTTCGTCAGCCCAGGAGTGCCCACCTGCATCGAAGCCCCGACCGTCTGTCTCTTCGCCGGTCCGAACGCAGGAAGAGATCCTGGTGCCACAGGGTCGGATCGATCTCGGAGTCTCTCCAGCCTGGTCCCAATGGAACGACAAACGTGCGCGACCTGGAACCAATCGCTTGGGGCCTCTGGTCAAGCTGCAAGAAGTGGCGGGCATAGGACTCCTCTGCCTCTTCCGTAGCTTCTGTCAATTTGATATGATTTCCCTCATCGTCACGGAGCGGCATTGCCGATTTTCCCTCCGTGATTTGGCATCCGGCACCATCGCGGAGCCGTACCGCCTGTGGCGAGTGGTTTGCTGCCTCCGCAGTAACTTGCAGTATATGGCGAGTTTGGGTGGACTAGATTTACTGCTGGAGTCGGTTGTCGTCAGCGGTTGCGTTGGACATAAGCATTTAATCCACAAGGATCTACGATAGCGTGGCGCCGTAGCCAAGCGGCTAAGGCAGCGGATTGCAAATCCGCCATCCCCGGTTCGAATCCGGGCGGCGCCTCTTACCGCCAGCTTCCGCCAAGGATCGCTGGCGGTTCTCATTTCTTGACGGCGCAATGACTTCCGACGATTCGTTCCGAAGAGGGAGGATTACAGACGATCCGCTAGCTTGTGGGGATTTTTCCGCTGTGTTCTGCCACCCCCCGCCGTCCAACTGGCCCCATTTCTGGCCCCACGAATCGCACGCCGATGATAGCAATTCAGCCGTCCCCGGCGTGACGTTCGCTTCCGCTCCCCCAGCGCCCTCTGTGCCCGTAGCCCGCAACGCCTCTGTCTGTTGTTCCAACTCCGGGCCGGCTGATTGTAGACTCGGCAGGGCTTCCAGAGCCCCTTGGAGGTCATGTAGGCGCGCGTGAGAGTACCGGCCGATAGTGAGGGTCGGACTGGAGTGGCGTGCCAACTCTTGGGCCGTCTTCACGGAGGCGTTGCCGGCCACGATCCCCGAGATATAGGTGTGCCGTGTGCTGTGGAAGTCCGCCACTTCGCCCCCCGTGTTGCGGTACTTCAAGAAGTCCGAACGCTCCCGGACTTCGCGCTCAGGGCCGGCAGACGCCGCGTCAATCCACGCTTCGCGGGCCACCGCCAAGTCCGACCGAAGCATCCGGGCCGTGTTACCGGGCAGGTTGGCGAACACCGGAAGCCCCGCCGGCCGATCCGCGAGCCAGGGGCGTAAGAGGTCTGCCAAGTCGGGGCGGATCGGTTGCGTATCCTCCCGCCGCCGCTTGCTGTAGGCGGCGCCCACGATAACGGTGGGCGGTTGGCCGTCGAGGTCGAAGGACTCGGGCGTCAGGCTGCGCAGTTCCTTGGCGCGGAATCCGGTTCCCAGGGCCAACCGGTAGGCCATTGCTCGATCAGGGCCGGGCAGATTGTGCTCCGCCCGCGTGTACTTCTCCGTGGTCGCCAAGAGCCAAGTCATTTCTTCGGGCGTCAGTTCCCGTCGAACGTGCCGCCGGTCGGTGT
>CAZFKF010001547.1:0-1608 GCA_964518805.1 uncultured Planctomycetaceae bacterium
CACGACGCTGCCCCCACGCGCAGCGGAATCACAGCCACCATTGTAGCGGCGCAGGGCCGAATGACAACAGCCGGCCGATGGAGGGTTTCGACCCGCATTCCGCAGCGCGCCTTGGAGCCGGGGCCGACGGGCCTACTTCTTCGCCGGGGGCTGTGCGGGAGAATTGAGATCGGGCATATCGAGTTGGATGTCCGGAGCAGGGCTCGTGGACGCAGACGCCTTGGGATCGGCGGCTTTGGGGGCTGCGGTCACTCCGGTTGGCGAATGGGGCGGGGCGATCATCGTGCTCGCAGGCGTGTCTTGGGAGGCAGGTTTGCCAGCGGGCGGCCACTTCGGGGCATCCCCGTCGCCTCCGACTTCTGCCGACGTGTTGAGCGAGATCCGTTTCTGGTCGTCGAATGTCACGTTCACCACGCGCAATGCCCACTTCCCGCCAATCTTGCGGGCATCAGCCTGAACGGCGGCCCGGCCCTTCGGGCCTTGGATCTTGAAGGTCAGTTGCGCGCTCTCACCAAATACGGATCCGCTTGGGGGGAGCCAGACTTCACTCACCGAGCCGCCAAGCTGGGCAATCACCTGGGGGTCTTTTTCCACCAGGGCCCACGCCGCTTGATACGGCTCGGTCGAGCGGAGCTTGCCCCCGGCCTGATACCAAAGTATCCGCGCTCCGGTAAGAACAACGATCACGAGGATCACAAGGACTAGCGGCCAACGACGCCGACGTTTCGGCGGCGCAGGCTGGTCGGCATGAGAAACAGTCTTTTCGTCCTGCATGGATATCCCTCCGTGGAGGCGTATGGGATGCCGTGTCAAAACGGGACCAGGGATGCGTAACGGCGACTTCTGTGCCCGTCCCAAAGCCAGTCGCCGACCATTCCCGAGATGTCACGTCTCGGTGCCTGGCTTCACCGCTGGCGTCTTTTCCGCGCTCTTGGCCTTGGCAGGCGCCGCTGTCTTCTTTTCCTCCACTTTCGGCGGAGGTTTGTCCACTACTCTAAGATCCTCGATGGCAAGATCGTACCACGCACGATCGCTCCCCGTGTCGAATTGCACCAGCGCCCGGCGGCTCATGTTGACAGTCTTCACCTCACCAACCAGGTTGCGGAAGCGGAGCAATTCGGGCCGCTCGCCGACAGCCGCCACATATTGGCCCGTGTATTGTTGCCGGAGTTTTTCAATGTCGTCAGGGATCATAAACCCGCTCACCGAAGACCTCGCCCCTGCAAACGTCCCTCGCACAGCGAAAGGAACAATATACTACAAATGCCTTTATGACAAGAAGGGCGATCCTTGGTCGCAAACTCCGCAGGGGATGACTGGCGTGCGACGGACGCCTTCCGCTCGCTCGACGGCGCAGCATGGAATCGCATCGCCGGACCGAATTGTCAGGGATTCACTTCCCGGTCGCCTGAATGAGTCGCAGCGCGATGTCTTCGACGAAATCCGGCGAAGCGAGCTTGGCGGTCCCGCTGGCGTGCTGGAGCGTTTCGCTTCGCGCCGTGGCGCCGGTCTTGGTGTCGACCCATTCGACCCGATACGAGCCCGCAGGAAGCGGGAGCGTCAATTCGACGGGCGAGGGGCCGTGGACATAGATGGCATAGACTTTGC
>CAZFKF010001548.1:0-1606 GCA_964518805.1 uncultured Planctomycetaceae bacterium
GTTGGAAGTGCTTCCCGGGGCCGACGTCCGCATCGAACCCGGCATGATCCGGAAGATCCGCTCCGGTGAAGTCCTCACCCTGGGAGATCGCGGTTACCACGTCCTCTTGGAACTGCCGCACGAAGTCTATCTCCCGCTGGACCGTTTGCTGGCCGACTTGAAGAAGGCCGGGCTCACCGGCATCCTCTCCCATCCCGAACGCAACCAGGGGATCATCTCCCGGCCGGCCGTGGTCGAATCGCTGGTCCACTCGGGCTGTCTGATCCAGGTGACCGCTGCCAGTCTGACCGGAGGATTCGGCGGACGGGCCCGCGGCGTCGCTGAGTGGCTCGTGAGGCAGGGACTGGTGCATTTCGTGAGCACAGACGCCCACAGCCCACGCTCACGTCCGCCGCTGTTGGGTGAAGCCTACGACCGGGTGGTCGAACTGGTCGGATCGCCACTGGCAACCGAGTTGTTCTGTCAGAACCCCGCCGCCGTTGCCGAGGGGAGGCCCGTCGCAGCCGGACCGCGCAAGACAACGAAGCCCGCCCGTAGGACCTGGTTCTTCTGGAATCGAGCCGCATGACACTGCGTTTCGAAGCACTCATCGTGTGCGGTCTCTTGCTCGCGATGGGCGGACCTCGGAATGCAGTGGGGGCTTGGGTCGATCAGCAGAGTATCGGGCCGTTTGTCTGCCTGGCCGAGTTTCCTTTGGCCGATGCCCAGCCTCTGCTGGCCGAGTTGGAGGGCCTTCAGGCCGACCTGACCGCGGCCCTTGGCGTTCCGGCGGCCCGGGAGCGGATCGAGTTGTATCTCTTTGCCGGCAAGGCAAGCTACGATCGGCATCTCTCCCGCAATATGCCCAAGATTCCATATCGCCGAGCGCTGTACGTCAAGGAAGGCGGGCAGGGGAGGGTGTTTGCCTATCGCGGGCCCCATTTCGAGGTGGATGTTCGTCACGAATCCACCCATGCACTGCTGCACAGTGTTCTACCGATGGTCCCCCTCTGGCTCGATGAAGGGCTGGCCGCCTACTTCGAGAACCCGCCGGAGAAGCGGGCCTACGGCAGCCCTCAGGGTGACGCGATTCGTTGGTCCATGCGATGGGGCGGTATTCAGCGTCTCGATGTCTTGGAGAAGAAGAGACGCGTCGAGGACATGGATCGCGGCGACTACCGATCGGCGTGGGCCTGGGTGCACTTCATGCTGCACGCCTCGCCCGAGGCCCGAGAGGAGTTGCTCGGGTTCATCGCCGATCTTCAGACCGGCGGCACGGTGGGGCTGCTCGGCCAGCGGCTGCGCCGACGCCTCGGGAATCCTTCGGAGCAGCTTGTTGTGCATTTCAAGAATTGGACGAGGTAATTGTCGAACCATGTTGCATTGCAGGAGGATGCGGCACGAAGCAAATTCTCCGAAAAACAAGATCGTTCGGCTTAAGGCCGATGACGCGACCGGCCGATAGAGATTGCAGCCCGTTCCGTATGTACGGGCTGTAAGGGGCATCTGTTGGATAGTCCCGCACCCCTGGCGGGTGATGAGTTCGTACCAACGATTCAGGACAGGATTCTGGGCTCAGAAGAACAGGAAAGGGAACGATGAAAACCAGGCGAATCGTCAACGGAGT
>CAZFKF010001549.1:0-1606 GCA_964518805.1 uncultured Planctomycetaceae bacterium
GCCGGCCAGGCGGGGGTGCTCGCGGCACGCGGCGGCGAAGCGGGCAATCTCGCCGCGGACCGCCGGGCTCAAGTCGCGCACGTCGTGGCGGAGCCATTCGGGGGCGCACAGCGCGTAATAACTCGGCGGCATCAGGGCGTCGTCGCCTTCCCATAGTTCGGCCATCGTGCCGCGGTCGTTGATCGCAAAGTCGTACACCACCGGCTCCATGGCGAACGGCAGCGAGTGTTGCAGTTCCCGCTTCGTGCGGCTCATCAACTCTTGGAGGTAGTCCTGGGCGTCGGCCTTGCGCGCCGGATCGAAAATAAACCCCATGCCGCCGCCCGAGATGCCGCCGAGCATCAGGAACCCCCAGTAGTCCGCGCCGAAGCGGGCCTGGGCGTCGGCGATGAGCGTCTGGGTGTAGTGGTTCGAGGCCCAAGGGATGATCGTCTGGATTGGGCCGAAGAAATTCCGCGTCGTGGCCCGTGCGATCTCCTGCACCTCGCCTCGGCCGAGGGCGTCTTCGATCGAGCGGAGAATGGTCATCGCTTCCTGCCGGGCCGCCCACTCGGCCTCCGAGCGCAGCAGGTATTTCTCGGTCACCATCTCCAGGATGGGGCCCACGTTTTGCGCCATGCCCCCGTGCACCAGCACGAAGCTGTCGCAAATCTGCTGCCGCGTCTGAGGGCTGACCTCGGCGTCGCTATAGATATGGTGGTCGGGCAGCAGCCGGCCACGGCTGATGCCGTACTCGGGGTCGTCGGGTCCGGCCTTGCGTCCTTCGATCATCTTGACGGCCGGCCAGATGCCGCCCGAATCCTGCCACCCGCCCCCGGACCCGCCCAGCCATTCGCCCAGGATCGCCCGGGCAGCCACGAGCCGCCTCTCATTCTCGCTCAGCGATCCACAGAGCGACTCGATCTGTCCGGTGGCCCGCATCAGGCAGGCGATGATCGCCGCCAGCAGGTTCGTCGACACCGCCAAGCGCGAGCCCTTGGGGATGTCGTTCACCTTGCTGACGATCTCCAGGCCGAGTCCCGGACCGACGAGCCGGGCGAGCACGTCCTCGAGTCTCTGGCCGGAGCCTTCTAGGCCGGGAGGGATGATCCCAGCGGCGATCACCGCCGCCTTCAGGAGGCCCAGGTAGTCCTTGGCGAAGTCGAACACCTCGGCCAGCGAGGCCACGTCGGCCTTGGCCTTCAGGTCGACGCTGACCAGACGCAGCACCGGTTGGTCGATGACCCGCAAATAGACCTCGATTGGCGGACGCGGCTGCGTATCGCGTCCGCGCACTCCCAGGTCCACCGAGACGTTGAGTACGCGGGCGCCTTCGGGAAAGTCCATTCCCAGGAAGAAGATGTCGCTCCATCCGGAGTGGCTCAGGTCCATGCGCACGGGGGTGACTTCCCGCAGGATCGGGAACGTGCCGGCGGCAGGGTAGTGCTGCAGGAGTTCCTTGCGGATGGAGAGCGGGTAGTCGTCCGGGTGCCCGGTACGGGAGAGCCAGTTGTTGCCGCGAAAGGAGCGCACGCTGAGCCGGACCTGGTTGGCCAGGGTCTGGAACGCAAGACCCCGGTAGGCCGCCGCCAGGCGCTCGAGAGGGCGGCCCCCGGTCCGCTGCGCG
>CAZFKF010001550.1:0-1601 GCA_964518805.1 uncultured Planctomycetaceae bacterium
ATCCCTAACTTGTACGCCACCAGCGGCGCGACGATCAACAGCTACATCGCCGCGCATCCGAGTTCCGACTTCTACTCGAGTTCGCAGTACGCCTACAACGCGGCGCTCATGCAGTGCATGACCATGCATTCGAGCAAGTGGCAGGTCTTCCCGGTGGGGCTTGGACTCGGCACGGACTACGACTTCATGGACCGCTGCGGCCGGCTCGGGGGAACGGACAAGAACGGCCAGAGCCCCCGCGGTTCCGGCAACCCGGCCGAATACGAACAGCGACTGAAGGCCATCTTCCAGAGCATCATCTCGAACCCCAAAGCACGGCTCGTGCAGTAGCGCGGTACGGGGCTTCTCATTCCTCCGCGGCCAGGCTGGCTCCTGGCCGCGCCGCGGACGTCGGCCCGGGCGTCGACGCCATCCACGCCTTCAGCGATTCAAATCGAATCACGCCATCCGCGAGTTTTCTGGCGAAGAACGCATCCACCTGGAGCTCGCTTGCGAACCAGCGGATGCGTTCGATCGCATCCTGCACATCGTCGCGCTGCTGCGATTCCAGGCGTTCCGGCGATATCTTGAGGCGCTGGGTGTAGAACGCACAATCTTGATGCGCGATCAACACGACGCGTTCCAGTTGGTGGACCGCGACCAGAAAGCGCAGTTGTTCGATCAGGTTCTCTTCCTGGTGGAAGGCGAGGAAATGACTGGCCAGACACGCTGCGCCCCCCGGTAACGCGAGACGGTCGTAGCGCGGAAGTCCCAGGGCATGGTGCAGGAAGTCGTCGAACTGGTCTCCGAAGCGGCCGTCGCTGCAATACACGGCGGCGGCGTGGATGCGGTGCTCATCGAAGCGCACCAAGCTTTCGTACGCCGCACCAGTCTCCGATGTCGCCATGCGGTATCCCTTCGTGGTAGGGGTGGGCTTGTTCCGCCTCCCTCTCCATCATAGCCCGACTCGTCCTGTTATTCGCCCGGCCTGTGCCAGCCTTGCAGGCGCATGTCGTTCTTCTGACACGTCGTCGACCGTCGCGAAATGGGCGCCTGGCGGTTGTGCACACCGTTGCCTGGACGCAACGCCAGGCCAATGACGCGTCGGGGCCCAGCGCGGGCGGTTGTCACAAACCTCTGTATTTCCAAGGCTTAAGAAGAAACGCCACGGCGAGTCGGCCGCGAGCACGTCGATGGCACCGGGTTTGCTCTTTCACCAGTCACGGACTTCGCGGAACAGGGCACGAGGCTGGGCCCGCGGGACTCCCGTCCCGCGGGCCTGCCTTCGTAGCATTCTTCAGTCTTATCGGGTTCGGTCTATGCACGCGTGCGAACTGGTGGATCTGGCAGCCGTGGTTGCAGCACATACCCCCGCCATGTTACGCGCGACGCGTGACATCCCCGAACAGAACGTCGAAACGTACTGGGTGGCCTCGAAGTGCCGCCTCGACCGGTGGGGCCGATCGCTGAAGAAGCTAGCGACAACCATCGGATCCGGCAAACGGGCGTCGGAGTGCCTGGAGCAGCGTGCATTCCGCGGAGTCCTGGAGGAAATCCTTGCCGGTGAAGTGCTGACCCGTGTGTGGACGGCAGCCATGTGCCAGTACGACCGGGCCCGGGGC
>CAZFKF010001551.1:0-1601 GCA_964518805.1 uncultured Planctomycetaceae bacterium
GGCGAGGATTTGGCCGACGGTTAGCAGGGGCAGGTTGCCTTGATTTCGCACGCCCCGATGCGCTGCGAGAAGTTTGGCCAAGGATAATCCGCCGGGCAATCCTCGATGGCCCATCTGGAGGTCCATGTCGACGGCTTGCCAAGTCGTGGACGGCTCCAGTCGGACCCGCCCGGACTTGACGTTGGGCCACTTGGCGGTCCGGTCATGGTACTCGTCCGCCCATGCCAGGATCTTGTCGATCGACAGTGGAGGCGGACGCCAATGTGGCGGCTTCGGGCGCCGGCGTCTCGAAGCACGTCTGGAGTAGCCGCTGTGTACCTTGGGCTTGAAGACGTCTTTCTGACCTCTCATGCAACACTCCAAGCTTCGGTTCGATGATATCGCCCGGCACTCGACGGGTCTACTACCGCGACCAAGCCCAGCCACCGCAAAGCACGGCCTCGCTGGGGATGGCAAAAGGCGTGATTGATGCTAAGATCGCAGGCGGGCAAGCGACTTTCTGAGGCAGAATCTCCCATGCTCCACGTGGATGAAGCGTTCCAGCGGGCCGTGCGGTGCCATCAGGCTGGCGATTCCCAGCACGCTGCCGAAGTCTACCAGCACATCCTGGATCAAGAGCCCAACCATGCCGGAGCGCTGCACTTGCTGGGTGTCGTCCACCAGGAGCGGGGCAACCTGGAAGAGGCCGCCGCGTGCATCGCGCGGGCAATCGATTTGGACGGCACCAAGGCCGTTTACCGCAACAACTTCGGCGTGGTGCTCCGCGCCCAAGGCAAGCTCGCAGATGCAGAGAACGCCTACCGGCAGGCACTGGCGATTCGGCCGCAGTACGCCGATGCCCTCTCCAATCTGGCCGTCGTTCTCCATGAACAAGGGCGGCACCAGGAGGCGCTCCGCCTGTTTGGCGAGGCCCTTGGGCTGCAGCCGTCGCACGCCGACGCCCTCTACAACCTTGGAAACCTCTATCGGGAACTCGGGCGGACCAGTGAAGCCATCACCGTCTACCACAAGGCGATTGCCGTTCGGCCCCAGAACGCCCAGGCATACAACAATCTGGGCATCGCCTATCTGTCGGAGCGGCGTTTCGCCGAGGCGGTCGCGGCAAACCGCAAGGCCCTTGAGATTGTCCCCCAAAATGCGGAATTCCATCTGAACCTGGGCGTTGCCTACGCAGAACAGGAGATGTTGGCAGAGGCCGCCCAATGCTATGGCGAGGCTTGCCGGTTGCGCCCGGAGAAAGCCCTTTGGAGGATGCGCGCATGCAGCCTGTGCCCGGTGGTCTTTGAGGACGCTGAAGAAGTGAGGCGCTATCGAGGCGATCTGGAGCGACGGCTGGATGGCTTCCTTCAAACTCCCCTGGAGTCCGATTGGCGGCAGATTGCCGTGGACGGCTTCATGCCTTCGTTCAATTTGGCCCATCATGGCCAGTGCAACCGGCGGCTCAAGGAGAAGTTTGCGGCGGTTTTCGATCGGCATTTCCCCAAGAAACGGCCGCGAGTGGGCCGCGGAAGGCCGCGAATCGGCTTTGTGGTGACCCGCCAACACGAAGGAGGCTTCTTGCGGGGCACGAGCGGAATCGTCGAACAGTTGGACCGGGACAG
>CAZFKF010001552.1:0-1599 GCA_964518805.1 uncultured Planctomycetaceae bacterium
CGGAGTACCGTCGACCAGGACTACGACCTTCTTCAAGTCAGCGGACTTGATAGGGTATCGTCTGCCGCCGAGGTCCAACTGGCGAAACAGACTGTCGTTGGCAGCCAATTGCGCCAGCGTCGCGGGCTGAATGTCCAAGGGGCCTGATTCGTCGAGCCGTAGACCTTGGGACGCGGGAATCGGCAATCCCAGAACAGGGTCGAACACGTAGACGTTCCCTTCGCTGAGCACGCCCACGCCCCAGGGACGCAGATGGGTGCCTCCCGCGGCGCGGGGTTCCTCCAAGGCCAACACCGCAGCCTCGATTCCCTGCTGTCGCGCCAAGAGAACGAAGACCCAGGCCCGCTCCAGCCACGTCCCGCGGCCGAAGAACATCGCCTCATGCGGCGTCTGCATCACGTGGATCGTGTTCTTGCCCTCGACCACCATCTGATCCGCTTCGAGCTGAATATTGCGCACGGTCCAGTCGAACAGTCGCTTGGCGCGGCTCACGTCGTCGGCTTCCTCGCCGCGGGCCCAGCGCGAGACGTCGCGGGCCAGGACCGCCTCTTCCAGGGCAGCGGCGTCTTCTCTCGGAAATTCCATCTTCCCAAGCTCGGTGAAGTACGAGACCTGATTTACAAGCAACTCCAGCCGCGCGGCGAAATCGGCCACGGCAGCCGTCACCACGCCCAAGTCGACTTGAGGTTTGGTGTTGGGAGCCGTGGGCGAGGCGCTGGTCGCCGGCGCGGCGTTCGCCGCCGGCGGTTTGTGGATCGTCTCGACCAGCTTCTGCATCGCGCCGCCCAGGCGACGACAATACTCGCCCAGGCCTCGCAACGCATCCCCTGCCGGGACATTCGCCGACTGGTCGGCCGTCTGGCCCGCCTGGCCGAGGGCCTTCGATGCGTCTTGGAGAAGCTGGTCGAGTCCGCCCAGATCTTCAAGACTGTTGGGCTTGATGAGCGTCTCGAGTTGCCGGCTCAGCTCGGCCAGTTGGATGAAGTCAAGTCTCTGGATCGATTCCTGCAAGCTCACAGCCACCTTGCGGACGTCCTCTCGGCCGCTGCGTTCGCCGGCGGCCTTCAGCCGCTCGATCCGGTCGCCCAGAACTCTCTTCAGCAGTTTGATTCCCGCGAGATCTTTCCAGGACGGGATGTCATCGAGCTGGTCACTCAGGAATTCCAACTGGATCACAAGCTTCGTCCGGCCCGCCTGCCCGAATTGACGCGTGACAGCCTCGCTGAATGCCTTGACGACTTCCTTGAGTTCCTTGGGATCTTGAGTACGGCAATAGGCATGGACTTGCTCGGCGAAGGGGCCCAGGTACAACGGATCTCGCAGCCGGCCAGGCCAATCGAGCGGCTTGGCCAAGGCGATCAACTCTTGGAGCCGGGTCTGTCTTCCCTTGTCGCGGACGGCGTTCGCAAACACCTCCGGAAGCCTCGCCTCGACCTCCGCCAGCCTGGCGGGATCGCCCCACTGCTTCGCCGATCGTTCGATCTGCTGGATCGCGCGATCTTGCCGCTCGGCAATCTCGTCCACCTTCTTCAAATCGACCTGGCTGCGGATCGAATCGAGCTTGGTCAGAGACGGCAGCAAGTCCCTAGCGATGCTTTT
>CAZFKF010001553.1:0-1598 GCA_964518805.1 uncultured Planctomycetaceae bacterium
CCGATCATCGTCTGGCATACCTGGAGTACGAAGGGCCGATTTCCGGCGGACGCGGCTCCGTGACCCGCTGGGACCAGGGAACCTACGAGCTGCGGCGTTACGATTGGGACGAAGTGGTCGCCGTCGTGGCGGGCGAGCATCTCATCGGCGAAGTCACGCTGAAACGATCGCCCGGCAATCCGAACGAGTGGACGTTCTCGTTTGTGCCCTTCGCCTAATTCGAGAATGCCGAGGGCACGGACGTTCGGCGAGACGACGCAACGCGGGACAAGGCAATTCGTTTCCGGATTTCGTCTCTCCCCGTTTGCGATTCATCTTCATCGCTTGTCATCGCCGCTTCGTGGTGCCGGCGATTTCGATGCCCCCCTCGGTGAGGCGGAGCGTGTCGATGCGCACGTTCATGTCGCCGCGTTTGCCGACGGGCGGGAGCGTGATGAGCACCACGTGATCTCCGTCGACCTGCGACGTGCGCAGCGGGCACTTGGCATGGGCCAGGGCCTCGGAGAGACGTTTCAAGACCACGTCGAGCGGCGCGGGGATGGCGCCCGCTCGGGCCTTGCGGATGCGTAGCGCGATCTCGTTCTCCTCGGTCAGGTAGGCGTCCACTTTCAGCCACAGCACGGTCTGGCCCGTGGCGCCGGTGTCGAACCGGCAGGCGATCGTGACTCCGTCCGGCTCAACGGTCACGCGCGGATCGATGACCGAATCGGGGATCAGATTTCCAACTTCCGGGGCCGCGTCCTTCGACTTCTGAAAGCGGCCCACGGCCAGCCAGCCGTTGATCTGATCGGCGGTGAAGGTTTGCTGCCATCGGCCGACGGCCTGGACGTGACTGGCCAGCTCCACGGCCCGAATCTGCATCTCGTGCCCGTCGGCCTTCTGCTTGACCGGATCGCCCTGGAGGGCTTGCTGGTAGAACTCCGGCACGTGGTGCAACGCACGATAGAGGCCCGCTGCCCCCCCTGCGATAAGCAGGAGCAGCAGGGCAAGCACCCAAAGGACGGTTCTAAGCGGTCTTCGCACAGTCAACAGCTTCTCTTAAAAGCCTTGAGTCCCGGTGTACGTTGCTACAACGGCCGGATGTTGCGTGTCGCCCGCCGCCTCTCACCGAAACGTGCGCAGGATGCGACTCACGAACAAGATACCGTTCTGGTCTAGGCGGCGGCGAGCCCGGTCCATCCTGCTGAACCCGACCCTACCGTGGGAAACCCAGAACCATCGCTTGACCCGGTGCCCGCTGCAGAAATGGCCTTGCAGGTACTGAACTGCGTTTTTCTTCTTGGCAATTACGACGCCAATCTCGGAATCCTTGGCAGCATGGGGCTCAATGCCAACGATCTCTGACAAGTCGGGCAGCGAAAGAACGTAATCCCAACGATTCTCGTTGGGGAGTTCCGGTTGGGTAGCCGCATCCAGATCAAGGCTATCGCCGATTCTCGATCGTTCGGACTCCGCCACAAGGGCCAGATCCCTGCGGTCGAAAGCCGATGTGCCCTTTTTCACGTGTTTCTGCAAGTGACTGTCGCGGCGGAGAGCCGTTCGGAGCAGCGGCGTCTGCTTCGCCATCACAGCACCTCGACTTCATTCACCGCATTTCG
>CAZFKF010001554.1:0-1597 GCA_964518805.1 uncultured Planctomycetaceae bacterium
GTCATCGATTCCGTCGTCAAAGGGAGTCCTCCATGACACGAGCGTTGTTCTTGTGGTTCGTCGCGGGCCTTGTCCTGCTGCCGTTCGCGGCGCTCCATGCGGCCGAAGGGAACGCGGACCAGGAGAAGGCCGTGGCCTTGGTCAAGAAGCTCGGTGGCAAGGTCGAGATTGATGAGAAACGCCCCGGCAAGCCGGTGGTGGGCGTCGATCTTGTCTTCTCCAAAGCCACCGATGACGATCTGGCCCAGCTCAAGTGTTTGACGGACCTCGAACGACTGGACCTCGGCGGCCGCGTTTCCAAGTTCACCAACGCCGGCCTGGCGGCCTTGGAAGGCATGAAGAAGCTCCGTGAGCTCAGCCTAGCCGGAAGCAAGATCACCGACGGCGGCCTCTCTCACCTCAAGGGGCTGACCGAGCTTCGCCGGCTCAACATCGGCAAGCTGATCACCGACGCCGGACTGGAGCACCTCAAGGGGCTCACGAACATGGAAGACCTCGACATCGCCGGCAACAAGATCACCGACGCCGGTCTGAAGCACCTTGTAGGCATGAAGAAGCTCAAGAGGCTCGATCTGTCGAACAACCCCATCACCAACGCCGGCCTGGAAGAGCTGAAAGGCTTCACAGAACTCAAGCAGCTCTTCCTCTATGCCAACCACGGCGTCACCGATCCCGGGCTGAAGCACCTCAGCGGCATGAAGCAACTGAAATACCTCGACCTGACTGCCACCAAGATCACCGACAACGGTGGCAACGACCTCCAAAAGGAATTGCCCAAGACCACGATCTTCCGCTAGAGCCCGGATGGGAGCTATGGCGTTTTGCGTCGGCATGGCGCAGATTCTGGTTGAAGGCGGCCGGCCCGAGGCGAACTTGGACCGTGCCGTGCGGCGCATCGGCGAGGCCGCGTCCACAGGGTGCGGCCTCGTCGTTCTTCCGGAGTGCCTGGACCTCGGTTGGACCGATCCCAGTGCCCGAACGCTCGCACGCCCGATTCCCGGCCCGCACTCAGATCGGCTCGCCAGCGCCGCGCGCGAGTGCGGGGTCTTTGTCGTGGCGGGTCTCGTGGAGCGGGCCGGCGAAAGGCTCTACAACTCGGCCGTGCTGATGGATCCCAGCGGCGAGATCGTTCTGCTGCACCGGAAGATCAACGAACTCGACCTGGCCCACGATCTTTACGCCGTGGGCGATCGCTTGGGGGTGGCCCACACGTCGCTGGGCACGCTTGGGGTGAATGTCTGCGCGGACAATTTTTCCGACTCGCTTGCTATCGGGCATGTGCTTGCCCGCATGGGAGCCCAGGTGCTGCTTTCGCCTTCGGCTTGGGCCGTCGACGCCGACCACGACCATGCGGCCAGCCCCTACGGCGACTTGTGGCGCAACTCCTACCGCGAACTGAGCCGCCTGTACGACGTTTACGTCATCGGTGTCAGCAACGTCGGATGGCTCACGGCCGGGCCGTGGAAAGGGCGCAGAGTGATTGGCTGCTCGCTGGCCATGGGACCGGGCGGGACCATCCTTGCCGAGGGCCCTTACGGCCACTCGGCCGAGGCGCTGGTGGTGGTCGAGATCGATCCCCGACCGCCCCTTGCCAAAG
>CAZFKF010001555.1:0-1595 GCA_964518805.1 uncultured Planctomycetaceae bacterium
CGGGTCTTTGAGACGCAGCAGCGACTCCGCGGCTGCGAACCGCGTGTCGGTTGCGTTTTGCAGGTTGCCGATCACGGCGAGCAGGGCCGGCGCGGCGCGGCGGTCGCCGATCTGGCCCAGGGCCCAAGCGGCCGCGGCGCGGTAGCAGGGCGTGAAGTCCTTTTGCAGGAACAACGCGCTGGGGGAGGTCGGATCGGGGTGCCCCAGCGAACCTTCGGGCGGGCACCGTTCGAGCGTGGCGACCAACGAATCCACGGACCGCGCGTCGGCGAGGTTGCCGAGCGTGCGTGCGAGGAAGAAGCAGACCCAGTTCCGCGTCGGCAGCTTGAGGGGCAGGGCGTTCGAGCCCTCGCGGTCGAGATCGACCACCGGCCGCACCCGATAACGCTCCAAGGCGCCACGAATCCGCGGTTCGTAAGCGCGGTCGCGGCAGACCAGGGAGAGGATTTGCGAGGCCCGGTTCTCGGGATCGGGCTTGCCGGCCCAGGCCGCGTAGGTGGTGCCGATCGCCTGCTCGATCTCGGAGTTCCTTGCGGCCGCCGGATCGCCGAGGATCGCCAGGCAGGTTTCGACCACGGTCTTTTCCGCCCCCTGACGCCGAATCACTCGCCCGACGATTGCCTCGCAGTCGTCGGTGCACAGCAGCAGGGCACGGTCGGGATCCGTGGGCACCGACCGGATGAGGCCGGGCACGGCGCTGGCCGCGCGGATCGAGCCCTGGTGGTCCAGGGCCTCGGCGATGAAGTAATGCACCGGCGAGGCGTGGCAGGCGTACAACGCCCCGTGATCGCCGTACCAGCCGACATAGAAGAAATAGTCCTTCAGCCCGGCCAGGGACTGAACCAGCGCGTCCTGCGCCTGGGGCGTGCCTATCCGGCCCATGGCCTCGACGGCCGCTTCGGCCAGGAAGAGGTTCGCGGTTGCCGGATCGCTGTTCCGGACAACCGTTTCGGCGAGCATGGACAAGGCCTTGACGTCCTTCAAATAGCCGAGCGACCGCGTGGCCGCCTGCAAGGCGCGGGGATTGGCCGGCGAGAGCGTATTGAATTGTGCGCCGTCGCCGTTGTGGGCCTTGCGCCATTCCGTGTAGGGGTTGTTGGCCCGCTCCCGCGCCACGTAAGCGCGGAGGGCGTCGCGCGCCGCGTCTTGGCCCACGTGCCCCAGGGCCACCGCCGCGCGGCGGACCTCGTCGCGATCGGCGCTCTGAAGTCGGTGGACCAGATCCTGCTCGATCGACCGCCAGTCGGTCGACGCGAACCACGCTCGCCACTTCGCGGCCTGGGCGGCCCGCGCGGGCTTGGCGGCAAACCCGTTAAACTCTTCCGCGTGTCCGGTCAAGTTCTCCAGGGCAACGGCCGCCGCCTGGGCGGTGAGCGAGTCTCCCGTGTCGAGCGCCGCAAGCAGGGACGGAATGGACTCCCGCGTGCCGCAGGCGGCGATCGCCACCGCGGCGGCCAGGCGTACTTCGCGGACGTTGTCGTTCAGCAAGTGCGCCAGAGCGGGCGCGGCGTCGGGATCGCGGAAGACCGACAATCGCTGGGCCGAGGAGATCTTCAGTCCGGGGTCGTCCCCGGCAAGATGCCCCACCAACCCCG
>CAZFKF010001556.1:0-1594 GCA_964518805.1 uncultured Planctomycetaceae bacterium
GCCGAGAATGCGACTTCAAGGCGCGGATGTATTTGGGGGATCCCGAAATGCGCCGCATTTGGCTCTATGCAGCTGAGACTCTGATGAACCATGTCAATCCCTACACGGGATTGGCGTGGAAGGACGATCCGGTCATTGCCTGCATCGAACCCTACAATGAACAGGAATCGGGACTGCTGGCCCGTTATATTTCGTCCGAGGCAATCATCGCAGCGATGGACCAGCGATTCCGTCAATGGCTAAAGGCTAAGTACCAAACGCCGGGAACCATGGCCAAGGCATGGGGAGACGCCGCCATGACCTCCTTCGACCAGGTGGCGGTGCCGGCGCGGAACCTTTCGTTCGTGCCGCCGTATTTCAACTGGACCGGAATCGGATCGAGTCCAAGAGAGCAAGACTTCACGCTCTTCTGGACGGAGCTGGCTCGCGAGAACATCGCCTGGTACACGGCCAATCTCAAACGCATCGGCTACAATGGACTGGTAGGCCATTACAGTCTGCCACAGTGGTGGGGAGACCATGCAGCGCGATACGAATACTCAACGATGGCGATCAAGAACCAGTTCTTTGCAATGCCATGGGGGGATTGGCGTGGAGGCGCTGGAGCAATCTGCCCGCAAAACAGCTCGGTGGGTGACACCGCGGCTCATCTGCGTTTCATGTTCGGCGCGAAATTTGCAGACCGACCATTCTGTACGACCGAATACAACCATAGCTTCTGGAACCAGTATCAACGTGAGTTCGCGCTCGTCCATGGCGCTTATTCCGCGCTTCAAGGATTCGATGCGATGGTTTACGCATCCACCCCCGTCGTGTTCGAGGCAAAAAGCATCGGTTCCTTCATGCCTGAGGGCTCTCCGGTAACCCGGGCCTGTGAATTCCTTTTCACTTGCCTGTTTGTGCGAGGTGACGTGAAGACGTCCTCCCATCGGGTTGAGCTTCAAGTGCCGCAGTCCCTCCTGGGGGAGTTCAAGCAAGCCTCGACAGAGCAGACCAAACTCGGGTTGATGAGTGGTTTCGCCATCTCGTTCCCCGGTGCGCGACGTCCGGAGGGAGCCGCCCGGCCTGCCGAACCAGACATGATTATCACTCCCGCCGGCGGCGCGAGAATCCGCCAGAACGCCAAATGGACCGACGAGGCCACCGATGCCGAGAAGGCCGGCTTCTCGCTCGATGCCCTGGTCGGCCGAATGAAGCAGAGCGGGCTTCTTCCGGAGGCGAACATCAGCGAGCCCTCCAAGGGAGTATTTCAGAGCGATACGGGCGAGATCACCATGCGAGCCAAGGAGAATCTCCTCAAGGTGGCCACGCGTTTCAGCGAGGCCGTGACCCTGGAGGCCGGCCGGGCCGAGCCGGTCGGGCGGCTGCAACTGATCGGCAGCGATACTCCGGCCATGGTTGGCATTTGCGCCATGGACGGGAAGGAGCTTGCGGAAAGCCGGCGCATGGTCCTGCTCTATGCGACCGAGACCGCCAACACCGGCATGGAACTGACGCCCGATCGTACGAAGATGTTCAGCTACGGCACGTTGCCGGTGCTGATGAAGGTTGGGCGTTTGGACGCGACGTTGCAGAACGCCCACGGAAAGAACAT
>CAZFKF010001557.1:0-1594 GCA_964518805.1 uncultured Planctomycetaceae bacterium
GCAGAGCCCCCTTCCCATGCACGAGTCGCCTTGTTTGATTCGCGTCGGTCACAGCCCCGATCCTGACGACGCGTTCATGTTCTACGCCCTGGCGAAGAACAAGATTGCTACGGGCAAGTACCGCTTCGAGCACCAGTTGGTCGACATCGAGACGCTCAACCGCCGGGCGTTCTCCGGGGAACTGGAACTCACAGCGGTCAGTCTCCACGCCTACGCCCACCTGACGGATCGCTACGTGCTTTGCACGTGCGGGGCGAGCATGGGGGACCGCTACGGTCCCATGGTCGTGACCCGCCAGCCCAGCGGGCTGGATGCTTTGCGCCGGGCGTCGATCGCCGTACCCGGCACGTTGACCACCGCGTACCTCGCTTTGCGCATGGCACTGGGCGACGGTTTTGCTCACGTCGCGGTCCCGTTCGACAAGATCCTTGACACCGTGGCGGCGGGCGAGTTCCAGGGCCAGCCGGTCGACGCCGGGTTGGTGATTCACGAGGGACAACTGACCTATGCCGAGTCCGGACTTCACCTCGTGGTCGATCTCGGCCAGTGGTGGTTCGCGCAGACCGGGCTGCCTTTGCCGCTAGGGGCCAACGCGGTCCGCAAGGATCTTGGGCGGGAAGTGATCCGCGACGTCCACCGGCTGCTGCTGGAAAGCATCCGCTTCGGCTTGGAGCACCGCGAAGAGGCCCTGGACTACGCCTTGGCGTTCGGCCGCGACCTCGACCGCAGCAAGGCAGACCGCTTCGTGGGCATGTACGTGAACGACTGGACGCTGGATTTCGGTCGGCGCGGACGCCAGGCTGTCGCCGAACTGCTGGCCCGCGGCCATGCCGCGGGCGTCATTCCCACACTCGTCAAGCCGGAGTTTGTCGCCTGAGGGTACGCTGGCCATGAAACGCACGATGTTCCTCGCCGTGGTGTCCGCGATCTTCTTCGCCAGAGTCTCAGCCGCGGCTCCGATGATCTGGATCGAGACGGAGCGATTCGAGGATTTGGGCGGGTGGACCAACGACGCGCAGTTTGTGGACCAGATGGGCTCGCCCTATCTCCTGGCGATCGGTCTGAACGGACCCGTGGAGGATGCTGTTACGACGGCCAAAGTCCCCTCGGCCGGCAAGTACCGACTCTGGGCCCGCACGCGCGACTGGCTGCCGCCATACAGTCCCGGCCGGTTTCAGATCGTCGTGAACGGCAAGCCCGTCGATCGCGTCTTTGGACAAAGCAAGGCCAAAGGATGGGTCTGGGAGGATGGCGGCTTGCACGAGTTGGCTGCAGGCAGCCTGGAGGTGCGGCTGCACGACCTCACCGGTCACTATGGCCGATGCGACGCGATCCTTCTGACTGGCGATCAGGGATACCGCCCGCCCACCGAACGCCAATCCCTTCTGGCGGCACGCGTGGCCTTTGGCGGGGTGAGCCGCGAGATCCAAAGCCAGGGCCCGTACGACACCGTGGTGGTGGGCGGCGGGTTGGCCGGCACCATGGCCGCCCTGGCCTCGGCTCGCACGGGCGCGAGGACCGCATTAATCCAGGATCGCCCGGTGCTCGGCGGCAACGCAAGCACAGAGATCCTGGTCGAACCCCAGGGCGATAC
>CAZFKF010001558.1:0-1594 GCA_964518805.1 uncultured Planctomycetaceae bacterium
GCGGTCGGTGCCGTCGGGGTGGATGATGCCGAAATCGCTGTTTTCATTGGCCCGGAACCCGCCCGGATACCACCAGCAGACCGCGCCGTTGGCCCCGCTTTGAAGCACCATCTTGAGGAAGTCCTCGTAGAACCGGCCCTCGAAATCGAGGCTCGACCGGCTGGTCTCCATGAGGTTCATGTCCCAACTGCTGACGCCATACTCGGCCCACATCACCGGCTTGGACGGATCGACCGCTCGCGCGTAGGCCACGGTGAACATGCCGGGCCGCACCTGCTTCCAGTCGCCGATGCGGCCGTAGCCCTCGGGCTCGAAGAGGTCGACGCCGCGGACCAGACCGCGGAAGTCGTAGGGCATGTTGTTGGCCTGGTTGAAAGTTGGATCGCCGGCCACGGTCATCCGGAAGCTGACCAGGTGGTGCGGGTCGACGCTGCGAACGAGTTGCCGGGCCCGAGTGTAGTGCTCGTCAACAATCTCGTCGATGAATCGGCGGTAGTCGGCCACCATCTTGCCCCACGCCCCGTCGGAGCCGCACTGGGCGTCGAGCGGATTGGTCACCTCGCCCTTCGGGTTGCGGGGTGCCGCAAAGCCCCACGCCTTTTCCGCAGCCTCGACCGTGCGGTAGCGCCGCTCGATCCACCGACGCCACCGCTGGTCCCAGCGCGTTCGTTCGCTCTGCCGCCCGATGAACGGCTCCCACGCCAGGTCGTACGCAAAAACCGTATCGCACTGGGCGAGGCGGTTCTCGACGATCATCTCGCGCATCTTGTCCCACTCGAAGTCCATGGGCGTGCCGGGACGGAGCGAGAGATTGACCTTCAGCCCGTACTTGTCGCATCGCTGGAGGTAATCGAACAGGTTGCGGTCGGCATGATAGTCGTGGCCGATGAAGGTGCTGATCATGTTCATGCCCATGGCCTTGATCCGGGCCAACTCGCGGTCGAAGATCTCGGGGTCATAGGCACGGCGGCCCAGATAATGCTCGAAGAACCGGTAGTCTTCGGTCGAGATGCCGCTGGCGGGCATGTGGTTCACGCCGTAGGCGTACCATTTCTGACCCTTGAGATAGAAATCGCCGTCGCGGGCCGTGACGTACTCGGGCTTGGCCTTCGGCCGCCAGACGCCCAGATCGTGTTCAAGCCGATCGATCACGCGCCCGTCGCGAGCGAGTTCGACCGCGACGCGGTAGCCCTGGCCGGAGTTCTGGCCGGGGGTCCAACGGGTCTCGACGACGACGGGGGCGTCCCCGCCCTTGGCCGCAATGGCGGACTTTTCCGTGAACACCTCGGCCTCGGAGGCAAGGAGACGCAGCCGCACTTCGGCATCGGCCCGGCTGCCTCGACGGATGTTGATGATCCTCGCGCCCAGGCGCACCGGTTCGCCGGGAAAGGCCGTGTAGAACTCGCTGCCTCCTTCGAAGAGGAAGACGCCCTGGAGCATTCGTCCCGCCAGGGCGACCACGGCACGGACCACCGGCGGCGCAATGAGGTACTCCGGATCGTCGGACCCTAGCGTTGCCCAGCCTTGCGCCGCCTTGCCGGGCTCTTGCTGGAGCATGAGAGTCAGGGCGGGCCCTCGGAAGTCGTCACGATCG
>CAZFKF010001559.1:0-1590 GCA_964518805.1 uncultured Planctomycetaceae bacterium
TGGGGAGGTGAAAACTGATCTAGTCGCGTTTGGCGATTTTTGTTCCATTGCTGTCGTTTTTGTTGTGGCGCGATGGTCACGGAAGTCATGGAGCATCGAACAGGGAGGTAATTCGATGGCAGCCAAACGCTCGTTTTCGTTTCTCAGTCCGCTTACGAAGTTGGTGTCGTGCTTCAAGAAAAGTCGGGACCAATGGAAGGAGAAGGCCAAGGCGGCCAAACGCCAGAACAAGAGCCTCAAAGTGTGCTTGAACAAGATGAAACAAAGCCGTGATCGCTGGAAGGCCCGCGCGACAGCCTTGGAGAAAGGAGAAGCCAACCAAGGGACCGGTTGCTGTGGGGAGGCCAAAACAAAGCGGCGACCCCGACGAGGGGGGCTGCCCCGCGAGACTTGCCCGCGGTGAGGCCGGAGGACTTCACCAGCAAGGTTCCCCGGCACCACTTTCCCTTGGGGGTGATTGCGGGGAGTCTGGCTTTGGTGCTTTGTATTGGGACGCGATTGCGACAGGTAGGCGAAGCACTGGCCTTGACTTGGAGTTGGTGGGCCGACGGCGGGGAGGCAGGCAGCTATTATAGCGTGCGGTTGTGGCTGTTGCGGCTGGGCTTGCACCAATTGAACCGCCCCAAACAGCAGGCCGACGACTGGATCTGGATCCTGGACCATACGATGCAGTTGGGCGAGCGGAAATGCCTGATCATCGTGGGGCTCCGGCAATCGGCGTGGGATGCGGAGAACCGCGTGTTGAGCCACGAGGACGTGGAACTGATCGACCTGGTGCCGGTGACCAAATCGACGGGGGAAGTGGTGTACAAGCAACTGGAAGCCGCCACGGCGAAGACCGGCGTTCCGCGGGCGATCGTCAGCGACGACGGGAGGGATCTCCATTGCGGAATCGGCCTGTTCCGCCAGGCCCACTCCGCCACGGCCTGGATGTACGATATCAAGCACAAGGCGGCCTGCCTGTTGAAGCACGAGCTGGAACGCGATGCCTCGTGGGAGAAGTTTGTGGGAGAGGTGAACCGCTTCAAACAGCGAGTGTCGGTCACGCCGCTGGCGTGCCTGTTGCCTCCGCAGCAGCGTGGCAAAGCGCGCTACATGAACGTGGACGTGCTGGTGGATTGGGCCGAGGAGAGATTGCGACTTTTGGACCGGCCGGAGGTAGCGATTCAGGCGGGCTTGAACGGGACCGCCATGGAGGAGAAACTGGGCTGGCTGCGGGCCTACGCTCCCCACGTGCGACGCTGGCGGACGATGCTGGAGGTGCTCGGAACGGCGGAGCATTACGTGCGGCACGAGGGCATCCACCGCAAGGCGGCGGAAGAGCTGGCGGCCCTCTTGCCCCAGACCGAAAGCCAGCCGGCGGGTACGTTGCGCGAGAAGTTGCTGGAGTTCATCCGGGAAGAGGCCCAACAGGCCCGCGAGGGAGAACGCCTGCCGGGCTCCAGCGAAGTGCTCGAATCGATCATCGGCCGGTTCAAAAGCGTGGCCGGGGAGCGGGGCCAGCATGGGCTGACGGGGCTCGTGTTGAGCATTGGCGCGCTGGTCGGGCACGTGACGATCGAAACCGTGCAGGCCGCCCTGGCGGAGGTC
>CAZFKF010001560.1:0-1589 GCA_964518805.1 uncultured Planctomycetaceae bacterium
CGAACATGCCAACGGTCATGTAGCCTTCGTGCTGGCCGATCGCGAACTTGTGGGTGAGAGATTGTCGAGTAGCCTGGAGCCGTTTCCGGTGTGGGTTGGTCAACGCCTTTTCCAGTTCCCCTTTCAATGCCTGGACCTCCTGTTCAAGCTCGTCAATCTTTCGCTGGAGTTCGTCAGGGGTGACGAGGGTTTGCTGAGGTATGGGTTCGTGGTCCATGGTTTCTGGCCAATGGGGAAATGTGCTACTTCTCAGAACAGCCGTCGTTCGACCTGGTTGCCGTAGACGGTCCAGCCCGTGTTCGGTTGCTCCTCGCGACCATAGAGTTCCAGATAAGGACCGGGACTGACTCGCTCAATCAGTTCCCGGAAGACAAACGGCTTTCGGCTATGAAGTGTCCGTCGCGCTATGAGCCAGCTTCTGCAAGTCCGGTCGCGGAAGGGCAGATTGCCGCGAACGCCCAGCAAGAGAAACTCGTGCGAGACGCGCCAGTAGTTGCCCATGCCGAGTTGAGGCTTGATCCATAGCAGGCACGATTTGTAGCGGAAGCCCCAAGCTCGGAGGACGTCAAACGCCTCCCACAGAAAGGCGTTGGTGGTCCACAGATGCAGGTGGGCCTGCTCGGCGGCAAGTTCCCGGACAGGCTCGTTCCGGATGTCTTCGAGCGTCATGGTACGATAGTGGTTCTCGGCTGCACCACGGGCGGCCGTGTTTGCGTAGGGCCAAGGCGGATCAGCATAGATTGTCGGAAATCTCACGCCTTGCTCGACCAATGCTTCCAGGTCCCGAACTACCGACGGCAACCCCGCCCGGCAATCGTCGGCGCCAGGGCGTTCGCTGCCGAGGTTCAGAGGGTCGGGGCTAGGAGACCGTGAATCCATTACGTGGCCTACTGAGGATGCCGAAAGATCCACGTGTGCGCTTCGTCCAGCAGGAGTCGAAGCAGGGGAATGTCATCAGGGCCGAAACGGGCCGACTGCTTCCAGGTGTCCCCGTCGCGGAACAAGCGGGTGACGCTGACGGTGTGGCGGATTCCGGATCGAGCACGCTTGCGCCAAATGCGAACGGTGAGCAGACCGCGGCGCAGCTCGTAGACAGGTCGTCTTGCCATGGGTTCAGTTCCTGGTGCGGGTGATACTATCCAAGTCGGCGGCCAGCTTCGCCAAGGCCCTTCGTTGATCGCGGCGAATGCACCCGTCGTCGGCCAGGGTGGCGGCCAGGACTTGGCACAGTTTGACCAGGTCGCCCACGTCCTTTGGCCGTAGAAGCTCGGAAACGTGCCCCGTCCGGCTGGACATGCGGTAGATGTTGAATCGGTACGTCCAGCCACTTCGCTCGTCGCCAGCTTTCCAGAGGGCCGAAGTGAGCGGACCCGCGCCGAGCATGGCGTAGGGCTTAGGCATGGTCGTGTTTCCTGTTCGGGCGAGTCGCTGTTCCACTGTGTGCCTCGCGTTGACGATCGGAACGGTATGGTGTGGGGAAAGTGAGCGCGAAAAGGGTGGCATGGAGAGCGGTCACGTGCTCTCCATGCCGGGCGGAATCAAGCCTCCAGATCGTAGCTGCCAAACCAGTCCTCACCGATCGCGACGTC
>CAZFKF010001561.1:0-1588 GCA_964518805.1 uncultured Planctomycetaceae bacterium
CGACAAGCTGGACAACGTGCTCTCGCTGGTGCAATCCCACCGAATTGTTGGCGAAGCGGTTTGGCAATCGTTCCGCGGCGGGCGCGAAGGGACGCTCTGGTACTTTCGCCGCGTCGTGGAGATTCTCAAGCAGGCCCACGGGCATCCCTTGGCGGAAGAACTCCAGCGTGCGGTGGCCGAATTGGAGCGTCTCGCCGCTGCGACGCCGTCAGGCCCCGCCTCATGACGCCGTGAGGCTTCGCATCTGCGAGATCGCGTCGGCAAGTTCGCGTTTGGGATCGCGGCCGTCTACAGAGCCCAGGGCAAAGCAGCCGCGATAGCCGTGTTCGTCGAGCGCGGCCAGGAGGGCCGGGAGATCGACGTCGCCGCGCCCCAGCGCGACCAGTTCCTTGCGGCGGGCGTCGGTCGCCTCCACGTAGCCGATCCACCGCCCCAAAGCCGCGACGGCGTCCATCGGAGAATGCCCGCCGGCCATCAGCCGCCCCGGGTTGAAGTCGACGGCGAGGTACTGGTCGGGCAACTCGGCCAGCACTCGGGCAAGCTGGCTGCCGCTCTCGTTGCCCGTCTCCGCGGCCAAGGTCGCCCCGACGTGGTTGCCGTAGCGCCCCAGGTCGTCGAGCACATCGCGGAGCAACTGGCGTCCAACGGCGTCATCGTCCGGCGGGACAGGGCCGATCGAGTTGAGGACCAGAGGCGCTCCGAGTTGTGAGGCAAGTTCCATGGCCGCCTTGGTGGCCGTGACGCGGCGGTCGAGGTCTTCGAACGCGGCATACCCGCGCCGCGTGCGGAAGGCCACTGCGGCCACCCGCAAACGCCGATCATTCAGCATCTTCCGCACTTCCCGCAAGCCGGTTCTGCTAAGGGTCTGCGGCGTAATCTCCCCGCGGGCGTCGATCTCCACCGCGTCGGCGCCCAGTTCCCCAGCCAGGTTGAGGGCCTGAGGAAACGGCAGACGCAAGCTGGCGATCTGGATAGCGAGCTTCGGGGACGGATGGGCAGCCACAGGTGATGTTCTCCTTGGACTGAGACGATAGTGAGCAAAGGGACTCGTCCACGGAGACGGTCCGCGGTGCGTGGACGCGCCAAATCACGCGAACGGTCTTTGCGAGATTGGGGCGTCGCGGCTGGGCGCGAACCCGCAACGCTGGCCCGCCCCACTGCCCAACCTCGCCCGGCCGAATGGTGCCGATGAACGCCTTTGTATTGTCTCTCCTGATTGTAGCGACCCCGCCCTCGGCGCCTACCAAGGATCCGTACCCGGGCGTCACGCAGATCTTCTCGACCGATTTCGGTGAGGCGGCGGACAGCGACTACGACGGTTGGCCGGACAATTGGACGCGCCGGCACGGTCCGGCCTTTCCGTTGTACAACAAGATGTCCCTGTGCGACCAGTCGCCCCCGGGCGGGGGGCGTTCGTTGCGGTTCGACCTGGACGGAGGCGGCGCCGTCGCCTTCAGCCCCACGTTGCCGCTGAGCCCGTTGTGCGATTACCTGGTCGAAGCCTTCGTCAAGACCGAAGGCGTGGTGCACGACCAGGTGTTTCTGTCGCTGGAGGTCCTCGGCCCCAAACGCAAGGTCCTGCAAAGCT
>CAZFKF010001562.1:0-1587 GCA_964518805.1 uncultured Planctomycetaceae bacterium
CCGGCATCGCCCCGGGAATGGACCCTGCCATTCACCCCGGCATGCTTCTGCGGGGTGAACGGGCCCGGCCACCATAACCGCCTCCGGGCATTCCCGGCATTCCGGGCATTCCGGGCATTCCTGGCGACATCATGGGTCTCGCTCCGCCCGCGGCCCCGGATGCGGTGTCCAGCGAATCGGGCTCATCGGGAGTCTTGGCGAGTTGTTTTTCTCTTGCCTTCTTCCGCCGTTCCGCCCTGGCCTTCCGGTCGGCCTCGAGCCTCTTCTGGAGTTCCTCTTCCGATTCTTCGGCGGCGGCGTCTGCTTTGCCGTCCTTCGCCACCCTGGGAGGTTTCTTTCCGCCCATGCCCGGATACATTCCCGACATCATCCCGCCCATGCCCGGCATGCCGCCAGCCCCCATCGAACTGCCGCCTTCCGCCAAGGGGATTTCGGGCGGATGAGCGACTTCCGGCCCCCAAGGTCGGTTCTGAAGCGGTCCCAGCGGGAACGCCATGGACACGCTGCCTCGCGTCGGCGCCAAGTGCGTCGGATCGACCACTTCACCTCCCGATTGCAGGAAGAAATCCTGCACGTACATCATGTCGACCAGCCGAATGGGGATCCACTTCAGTTCAGCGGTCTCGGCCCGGGGATCCACCTCGGCCCGCTCCACGCGATAGTAGACATAGTCGGGATAATCGCGCTGAGGATCCCAATTGGCGGCCTCGATGTACGCGGCATCATAGGCTTCCTTCTGCTTGCGGTGCTGAATCAACCCCGTCAGAACCGCCCAGCGCATCCCGCGCATCGTTCCTGCCGACGCGGCAGCCTCGTCCTCTTCCTCGTCCGGCGAGGCCATGGCAAAGGCCCCGTTGCCGGCGCTGGCGCGAAGGTCCTTCACGGCAAACAGCACAGGCTCTCCGCGGCGGCTGTTTTCCGGGAAGATCAGCGGATCCCAGGCGGCCTTGAAGGCGTAGTCCGCGTCGACGATCGGCCTCTGGATCTCGCCGACTTCGTCCTTGTACTTGACGATCGGCGTCGGGGTCGGCTCGGTCGCGGCGATCTTCGCCTTCGCCGAGTCCGCGTCCTGGATCAGATCCTGGGGTTGCCAGGAAAGCGTGTCGCGGGCGACCGCCTTGTAGACAAAGAGCAGGAAAACGGCGACCACGATTCCGAACAGTATCTTCTCGACGTGATCGAGAAAGAACTGCTTCATGGCGTTGGGATTCAAGCTGACCTTCATCGCTCTCTCCTCGCTGACATGCTGCGCAACGACGCGACTGCCGTCGCGTTACTCGCCTTTGGCCGGCGCCTTCTTGGCGTCCGCGCCTGCGGCGCCACCGGCCGTTTTCGGCGGCGCGGCCTTTTCGGGGACGGGCCCGCCCGCAGGCGCGGGCGTCGCCGCCTTGGCCGGAACCGCACCTTGGCTTTCATCGCCAGGAGCGGCGGGCGCGGCATCCGCGGCCGGGGCACCACTGGTCGACTTTGTCGCGGCCTTTTCGGCTGCGGTGTCATCGGCAGCGTTCTTTGCGACCGGCTTCTCACCGGAGGCCGCTCCCGCAGGCTCCGCGCCGGCGTCCGTCGTCTCCTCAATGCCCACCTTGC
>CAZFKF010001563.1:0-1585 GCA_964518805.1 uncultured Planctomycetaceae bacterium
CGCTGGAGAGCGCCATCCTCGGCCGCATCCTCGGCTTCGACACCTACATGGACCAAAACGTCAACTGTGTCCTGTCAGGGTCGGACACCGACAGCGATCCGGTCACGGAGCCGTATGAGGCGGGGACCGCCGCTGGGACGCACATCGCGTCTGTCCTTGCTCCCACGGCCGGTGAGTTCGTGGTCGTGGCCGGCAACGACCAACCGACCTGGGCGACGGGAACCGACGCGGCCTGGTTCAGCCTGAACGAGGCCCTCAAGTACGCCACGCTGGACAATGCCGTGGCCACGCGCTACGTGAAGTGCGTGACCGCCGCCGCTTACGCGGCCGGCTATAGCGAGGGCATCGCCCTGACCGTCACCGAGGGGAAGGCCCCGCAAGTCGGCCAGTTGCTCGCCTTCGGCGCGACCCCCGGCACTCGGCACACCTACACGGTGATCGAGTCCGAGGGGAGCGGCACGTCTTGCACGGTCTACCTCGACCGGCCGCTTGCGGCTGCCGTTGGCAACGGTGCCGATGCGTTCCCCGGCCCCTACGGCGCGATGAACCTCGCGTTCCACCGGGACGCCCTGGCCCTCGTGACCCGCCCGCTGGCCCTGCCGGACACCCGCGCGGGCGTCATGGCCGGACATGCCGCCTACAACGGCATCACCATGCGGGTCTTGGCCCAGTACGACATCAACGCGGGCGGCCTGATCGTCAACTGCGACATCCTCGCGGGTGTGGCGGTCCTGAACAGCGGCCTGCTGGTCCCCGTGCTCGGCTAAGGCTGATCTCCGTCGAGCGAACGAACGGCCGCCCGGCCCGTCAACAGCGAGCCGGGCGGCCCCTCTACCATCAACTGCCCTGCGAGCTTGCCGGAGATGCCTTATGGAATTGCTCTTTGCCCAAGCCGATACGTTTGCCGATGCGATTGCCTTGCTCAAGCAGTATGGTCCGCTGGTCCTGGTGACTGCCGTTTTGCTCTGGCAAAGCTGGGTCCGCGAGTGTCGCATGAACAAACGGATCGTGAAGCTCGAAGACGAACAGCGCAGCGTGCTCATGCCTCTCGTCGAGCGTTGCGCCGATGTCATCGCCCAGAACACCATGATGATGGAGCGGCTGGAGAAGGCCCTGGATAAATAGCGTCGAGTCGCCGCCATGATCTATCCTGCCAACTACGGACTGAATCAGCAGATTCGGCGCGTACTCTACGCGCTGAAGCGGCAGTACGGCGGCACGGTGGTCGTGTATCAGAACGGCGCGGTGACTACGGATGCGAAGACCGGCGACGTAACCCGAACGAAGACGGCGACCCGGATTCACCGGGCCGTTGTCTTGCCCGAGACGATCAGCCGCGAAGTGAAGCAGAGTATTTCGCTGATCTCCGCGAACAAGCAGATGGTCACGGGCGGCGGCTTCGAGGCGGGCAAGCGGCTATTCATCGTCGAGCGCCGCGACTGCCCCAACCTGGCCTTGAAGCAAAGCGATTGGCTCGTCTATCACGGCCGCAAGTATGCAATCGAGAACTTCGAGGAGTACGAGTTCGAGGCGGCCTATATCATCCACGGCAAGGAATTGGTGGGCGAGTCGATTGGCGGTGGCG
>CAZFKF010001564.1:0-1582 GCA_964518805.1 uncultured Planctomycetaceae bacterium
GCCCGGGTCGACTACGACGCCCGACCCTATGGCTTACGCGGCAATAACCTGAAGTTGACCAAGTTCAATCCGGACGGCCCCGGCCCAAGCGAAGCGTCGCCTTCGGTGGTCAAACGCCAGGTGGACTTCCCGGCCCGCTCGGTGTGGGCGTGGGAGGTGGTTGGAGAGTGAAGATGGCGATTTGCACCAGGGCGGTCGACAACTTGGCGGTTCATCAAGGCGTGTGGGATGGATTTTCCGCTGATTCTTGTCTCGAAGGCCCAAGTCGCCCTTTCAGGGCTTGCTCCGTGTATTGACGCCCGATCCCCCGGGCTTCGCGCCGGGCTTTCGTATTCGGCCCCTTCGGGGCTCGTGGAACGTTAACGACCATATTGCATCCTCGTGCCCTAAAAGGGCACAATAGGAAAGCCCAGGGCGAAGCCCTGGGGAAGGGTCGTTGTGTGAGATGCCAAGCCCTGAAAGGGCGGGATCGATCGATTGATTCAACAAGGAGTCCAAGCAATGTTCCGAGTGTCGTGCATCAGGCTCACTACTCTGGCAATCACGGCGTTGTGCCTTTCGGCGACGCGAACGTCGATTGTGTCCGCCGAGGAATCCCTCTCCTACGCCGATCTTGTCAAACAGCTCAACGGCCTCGAACGCCTGGCCGTGCTGCCGACACCAGGCAATAGCTGCCAGCAGTGGTCCAGCTACGACCGGGCGAGCAAGTACGACGAGAAGACCGGCAAGTACGTCCAGTGGGACGCCAACGGCGACGGCAACGGCATCATCCGCCGCGAGGGCAGTCAACAGGTCTTCGCCGAAATGGAAGGACCGGGCTGCATCTGGCGGATCTGGTCGGCCCTGCCCGAAAAAGGGCACGTGAAGATCTACCTCGACGGAAGCCCCGAACCGGCCGTCGATATGGCCTTCCAGGACTATTTCGACGGCAAGCACGCCCCGTTCAACTATCCCCAGCTCTCCTACCGGCTGGAGGACGTGGGCTGCCGGGGACAGAACCTCTACTTCCCCATTCCGTATCAGAAATCGTGCAAGATCGTGGGCGAAGACAAGTGGGGGGCCTACTTCCAGTTCGTCTACGAGACGTTCCCCAAGGGAACCAAGGTGCCGACGTTCAACGCCGAGTTGGCCAAGCAGCACGCCGGCGCGCTGAAAGGGGTCAACGATTACTTTGCCGGCAGGCTGGGAACGGATCCGGCAGGCGATCGTCAGGGCCAGGAGACGATCCGCGACACCGCCGAAATCGAGCCGGGCAAGTCCGCCCGGTTGGAACTCAAGGGCCCTCGGGCAATCACCGCAATCCGCGGCGCCCTGGCGTTCAAGGACCGCGAGGACGAGATGGCCGCCATGCGGCATCTCGTCCTGCGGATCACCTGGGACGGCCAGGCCGAGCCGGCTGTGTGGTGCCCGCTGGGCGATTTCTTCGGCACTGCCCCGGGCGTGAACCGCTACAAGTCGCTGCCTACGGGAATGACGGACGACGGGGCCTACGCGCTGTGGTACATGCCTTTTGGCAAGAGCGCAGTGGTGGCGCCCGTGAGTGAAGGAACCGAGTCCCGCCAGCTGCCGTCCGAGTGGGCGC
>CAZFKF010001565.1:0-1577 GCA_964518805.1 uncultured Planctomycetaceae bacterium
GCTCGTCGTTCTGCCCCCGTCCGGCGGCCCGTGGCCCACGCCGATCCTGCTCGTTCCGGTCACCGACTACGGCAAGTTCCTCACCCAGTTCAAACCGGAGGACGCCTCCGCAGCGGTGGCGAAGATCGAACTCTGGGGCGCCCAGGTTTGCGTGCGCAAGGTCGGCTCCTACGCCGCGATCACCGACGCCTCGCACCGCGAGACCCTCGAAGAAGCCTTGAAGCTTTCCGCCGAGGTCCCGGAGGCCCTGGCCCCGTGGGGCGCGTGGCTCGCCGAGAAGGACGTCGCCGCCGTGATCCTTGCGCCGGGAGTCAAGCTTCTTGCGGTCCAGGTCCCCGTGGGAATCCAAGTTCTGAAGTCGTCGATGGCCCAGGCCAACGAGCAGGCGAAACAGGCCGCGGCCGTGTTCGACGTCTATGCGAAGCTGTTCGAGGCCATGGGTAAAGAGGTCTCGTCCGCCGGGTTCGGCGCGCGGCTCGATGAGCAGGGCGTGCTTCACATCACCAAACGCGCCCGGCTGGTCCCCGACGGTTCCTGGGCCCGGCTCGCAGCCCTGGTGAAGCCCGCCAAGGAGAACCTGCTGGCGGGCCTGCCTGCGGAGCCCTTCGTCGCCGCCGGCGGCGGATCGCTCCCGGAGGAAATCTGGGAACCGCTGATGCGTGCCTCCCTCGACATGATGAAGTCCATGCCCAACATCTACGGCCTGAACGCGGAACAGATCGACCAGATGCCGAAAACGTCGATCACGTCGATGAAGAAGGTCCGCGGCCTGTCGATGGTGATGGGGGTCGGGCCCAAGGGCGCGTCGCTGTACTCGAAGATGGTCATCGTCATGCGGGTCGAGAAGAGCGATGCTTTCATGGCCGAGTACGACGTGGCGATCAAGGAGTATTCCGAATTCCTCAAGAAGGTCAACAGCCCGGTGCTCCAACCCATCGAGGTCGAGAAGACCGAGATCGACGGCGCCCCGGCTTTGCAAATGACGATGAATGTCCCCAAGCAGCCGGTGGAACTGCAAGGCCCGCGACATTCCGAGATGATGGAAGCCATGTTTGGCCCGGGCGGCAAGATCAAGATCTGGGCGGTTCCGGCCGATGAGCACACCGTGGTGATCGGCTACGTGACCAAGGAGCCGTTGCAGCAGGCGATCCGCGCGATCAGGCAGGGCACGCCCGGCCTGGCGGGCGATGCCGACGTGGCGAAGACCGCCGCCCTGCTTCCGGCCAATGCCCCTTGGATCGGTTTCTGGAGCCCGCGGGCGACGATCGAACTCGTCAAACAGTTGATTCCCGCCTTCGCCCCGAAGGGCGCCAAGGACGAGATCACGATCCTCGAGTTCGCCAAGACGCCCCCGATCGGGTTCGCCGCCACGACAGCCCCGGGCGAGGTGCAGGGGCACATGGTCGTTCCCGCCGAGGTCCTCAAAGAGATCGGCCAGTACGCAACCAAGGCCAAGTCGCAAGCGAAGCCGCCGAAGACCAAGGTTTCGGAAAATGGCGTCTCGGTCCGAGGCAGAGTGACTATGAATGGCAAGCCGCTGGGAACCCCCGCGAAGATCGGCTTCGGAAAGCCCACGA
>CAZFKF010001566.1:0-1574 GCA_964518805.1 uncultured Planctomycetaceae bacterium
GTGTCGCCGTTCCAAGGCGCGGATTCGCTCGAATAGCGGTTTGGTCTCGGCTTCCTTAGCCGCGGCGTCGGAGGTCCGTCGTATCGTCTCACTGGCGCGGTTTTGTGCCGTCGCCTGGTCGGAGCGGAGGGCGTCCAACTCGGATTGCTTGGCGTCACGCTGCGCTGCGATCGGGACCAACTGGGCCTCAAACGCCTGTCGCATGGCGGTCATCTTCCGATCCAACTCCGCCACGGCCTCCCGGGCGCTTTCGATGGCCGGGGTCAGTTTGGCCGCCTCCCGCGCTTCGATGCCGGCCGCGAGCCGCTGCCGGACGCTCTCCACGTCCGCGGAAAACTGCCGCAAAGTCCGCTCGCAGAGAAACAGCACGTCGGTCAGGCGGGGCCGATCGGTAGGTTTTCCGCCGGCCGCTTCGATGACCAGGGCGCGGTATTCAGTCAGCGCTTGTTCTTGGGTGATTGCTTCTACGGTACTCATGGCGTTTGGTTTCCTTTCCTGGTCAGCGGTAAAGAGAGTCAACGAAGTCGGCAGCCGATCGGGGCTGAGTCGCCTGGGTCGCGCGTAGCGCCTCGCGCTGGCCGTTGCGAACGAGGTGCAAGCCGATTTCCGTAAGGGTCTGGACGCGGGCCTGGAAGGCTGCGTCCCTGACCAAGCCGTGTCGCCGCTGGGCCGGCGGCCGGAGAATCCCGCGAACGGGACTTTGAACGTTTCTCATGGAGTAGCTCCATTCTGCCCCCGCTTGGGGGCTTTCGAGGGAGTTGCAGCAGCCGCGAACATCGCGGGGCTGCGAGTTCTGTTTTTCATGGCCAAAAGGTACCGCCTCACTCGTCAAACTCCGCGTGATACCCCTTGGGTCGACTTGGAGCCTCGATGGTCTGCCGGGCCGGGTTGAATTCGGCCTCGACCTCCCACGCGACGATGGGGCGATTTCTGTTCTTGACGATCTTGAGGATGTACTGCTTGGGGTTCGTTTCGCCGTCGGGGTTTGCCTTCCAGGGCCAGCGCACCAAGACAATCACGTCGGCATCTTGCTCCAGCGCGCCGCTTTCCTTCAGGCTGTGCGCCCCAGCGTCGTCTCCCTTGGCTGCCTCTCGGTTCAGTTGGGAGGGCACAAGGACAGGGCAGTTGTACTTGACGGCAAGCTGCTTGAACCGGGCGGAAGCCTCGGTCAACATTTCATAACGGCTTCGCCCTTTGGCTTCCGTCAATTGCGCGTGGTCGATGATGATGAGCCCTAGCTCGAATTCCGCGGCGATCGCGGCGGCCTCAGTCTCAATCGCGTCGATGGACCGCCGCTGCTCCACGATGAACAGACGGCCGGTATGGCGCCAGTACAGCGCCGAATCGGCCTCAAGCTGGTCTGCGTGTTCGGCCCAATCCCGCGTGTCCCACCGGGTGCGGGACTGAATGAGCCGCTTCGCGATGGCGAACCCGCCCATCTCGTGACTGAAGAGCGCCACGTGCTGACGGCGTTCGACCGCCGCGCGGGCCGCCTGAAGGGCGATGACCGATTTTCCGTGAGAGGGAAGGCCGCCAATCACAACCATTTCGCCGGCTTCGACACCGCCGCCGAT
>CAZFKF010001567.1:0-1571 GCA_964518805.1 uncultured Planctomycetaceae bacterium
CGTCACGGGCGTGCTCGCCGAGGTCCGAGATCCCCGCAACCAGGCCCACGATTCCAAGATCCAGGACCTTGATCGTCTCGCGCCAGTCCAGCATGAGGTTGTCGGGCTTGACGTCGCGGTGGATCATGCCGTGCCAGTGGGCGTACTCCAAACCGCGGGCCGCCTGAAGAACGTAGTCGACGGCAAGCGGCACCGAGACCTTGCCGCGCACGGCAACCAGGGACGCCAGATCGTGGCCGTCGACGTACTCCATCGCCAGGAAGCGGACGCCTTTGTCCTCGCCCGCGTCGAAGGCCGTAATGATGTTCGGATGCGAGAGCCGCGCCATGGCTTCGACTTCGCGCTGGAAGAGCGCCACCTTCTCAGGCGACTTCATGGAATTGGGCGGGAGGACCTTGAGAGCCACCACGCGCCGCATGCGCTTGTGCATGCAGCGAAACAAACGCCCCATGCCGCCTTTGCCCAAGCGATCCAAGACAATGTAGTTGCCCAACGCCAACGCGCGCCCCTTGCCTTGGCAAAGCGTCTGGGCCTGGAAGGGCGTCAGCATCCCGCGACGGATCATCTCCTCGGCCAGCCCTTCGGAAGTCGTAGGACACCGGTCTTCGGGAATCGCGTCGAAGAACGTTTGGATCTCGGCGGCCGCCAGGATTCCCGACTCATAGAGCGCGGCAACGAATTGCTCGAAATCGCTAGCGTGCATCAGCCTGGCGACACCCGAAACGCGACGACTGGCCACACTTTCAGGGGGATCGGCGAACGCGGGATCTCCGAGAAGCCTTCTTAGTGTACCGCAGAAGAATGACCTGAGGAACCTCTCGGCCAAAGGGGGCAACCCGGCAGTGGCGCAGCCTTGCATCCCCCCGCTTGCGAGAAGAGGTCCTCCAGGAAATGCTCGTTGCCAATCGTCACGATTTGGGCGTGATGCCGGCTGGCGTCGAGGTGATCGACGGGGACATCGCAGTCCGGATGCCGTCCCAGAACGCAACGGGGCTCCTTCACTTCCCAAATCTGCCCCGCCCCAGAGCCGCTGACGACCTTGAGATGTGCCATGATGATGGAGTCCCCCAGTGCCATCCCATCCTATCGGGCGGTGCCGTGAACCGTCAACCGCCACTTGTTCGGCCGCACGCCCGCGACGAAAATGGGAGCATTCTCGCGAACCTGGAGGGTCTTGCCATGATGCGGCTTCGTTGTCGGGCGGCGGTTGTCGGTTACGTGGCGGCGGGATGGCTCTTTGCCTGGACGTGCTGCGCGACCGCACAGCCGAGCGACTCAGACTCCCAACGGACGATCGCTGCCCCAGGAGCGAAGCTCGAAAAGCTTGCCGGCGGCTTCGAGTTCACCGAAGGGCCGGCCTCGGACGCCGAGGGAAACGTCCTGTTCACCGATCAGCCCAACGACCGGATTCTCAAGTGGAGCGTCGACGGCAAGCTGTCGACCTTCAAGCAGCCCTGCGGGCGCTCGAACGGCTTGTGCTTCGACCGGCAGGGAAATCTCTGGGCGTGCGCCGACGAAAAGAACGAGCTGTGGTGCATCGATCCGGCCGGCAAAACGACCGTGGTGGTCAA
>CAZFKF010001568.1:0-1568 GCA_964518805.1 uncultured Planctomycetaceae bacterium
ACTGGGTGAACTGGGTGCGGCAGGACAGCGGACTGCGACCGGTCTCGGTAATCTTGCCGGGGCAAATCAACATCGTGTCGAGGTTGACCAGCTTGGCGCAGGTGACCGGCTGCCCGACGCGATTCTCGACCTCCACGGCCACGCCGCCGCGACTGTCAGTCTGATTGCGGATGCGGAACGGCAGGCGCTGGCCGCAGGGGCCATCCATCTTCGTGGCCGAGGTGCAGTGGAAGTGGACGACGGCATTCTTGGCCGTGTCGATCACCGGATCGCTGATGAAGCCCGGCACGTGGAAAGCGTAGGCGAACAAGAGCATGGTGAGCGTCGAGTCGATGTCACCCTCGCATGCGCCAACGTACCCCAGGTCGTTCAGCTTGCTGAAGGTCAGGCATCCGCGCGGCGTGCCCATGCAGGCCTGGCTGCATACGGCCTGGGCGTTCTCGCGAATCATCAGTTCCTTGGTGGCCAGGTAGAGCCGGGCGGAATCCACGATTTCCTGGCGTTTCGGTTCGAGGATTTCCTTGGCCTTGCTAATCCAATAGGACTCGGCCTCGGCTTCCGCGGCCTTGGGATCGATCCCCTTGAAGACCGCCATGAGCTTCGCGTTGGGGATGGTCACCACGTCGGTGCCGAGTTTCCTCTTAACCTGTTCGGCCGAGCACGCGGCGGGCGTGCCGTGAGGGCCGTCGATGGCCAGGATCCGCGTCTTCTTCATCCAACTCGCCGCACGCAGCAACCCGGACACCCGCTCAAGCTCTCCCCAGTCGCTGCTGGGCAGCAAGATCACCTTCTTGCCCTGCTTGTGCCACTGCGGAAAATACATCCAACCGTGGCCGCTGAAGGGCTGGGAGAAGAGGGCGGTAGGCAGGCCCACGTCGACCAACTTGCTCAGCACCGGCGCGTCGCCCCCGTGGCCCGAGAGGTGGATGATCAGCAGCGCGTCTGCGTCCTTGAGCTTCGCCGCCACCTGGCCGACGTCGGCCGGCGGAACGAGATCGCCGCCCACGAATTTCACGTCGCCGAGCTTCTTCTCCAGATCGGCGAAGTACTTGTCGAAGCGGGCGAGTTCCTCGGTGGGGCGGGTCAGGTAGGCATCGCCGGTCCGGCCGGCAAACACCTTGTAGATCTTCGCCGGGGGCAGCTTCGGCAAAGGCTTCTCGTCGGCGGCCAGGACGCCTTGCGCTGCCAAGTGAGTCGCGGCCAACGCACCGCCCGCCGCGGCGGTCCCCAAGAATTCGCGTCGCGTGAAGATACTCATCGATTACTCCTCCGGAAACGAAACCACGGGATGGAAAAACGACCCTCTCGCCCCGGTGGCGGGCCGGTCGAGACGCTACGCATCGCCTACCATAGCCGGAACGCACGCCTCAAGCAAGCATTTGAAGCGAAGTCGAGCGGAGCGCATGCCGCTCGAGCCGCTCAGCGTTCGTCCACCAGCCCCACATCGATGTACTGGCCGCCGTAGGTCTGGCGGCAATGGACGGCCAGGACGTTTCTGCCCGGACGCAAGCGAGCCACCGCTTCCGGATCGAGGTCGAAGGGCTCGTAGGCCGTGGTGTAGCCGGGCA
>CAZFKF010001569.1:0-1567 GCA_964518805.1 uncultured Planctomycetaceae bacterium
GGAGGTGAGACGAGTCCCCGGCTGATTGGCCGGGGCGCAGCCGCTCTGCGGCCGATCCCGGCGTGGGCCGGGCGGCGTGCGGCACGGCACGAGCGGGTCTCGTCCGAGCCCGCGAGCCCCCCGCGCACGCCGCCAAGATCGGCGAGGTACGAGCCGTCGGGCGATAGTCGGGTGCGGGGGGCTCGCGGGCGCTAGCCTCGCGAGTGCCGTGCCCTACCAGAGGCGAGTGGGCACTTTCCGCGTGCCGAGTATTGTTGCCGGCTCGGCAAACTCACGGACCTTTCGTAGGAGCCGGCCAAAGGGGGCGACGAGGCACACGCCGCGAGCCTCCCGCCAGATCGGCAAGTCGGCGCGGCTATCCGCGAGGTAATCAAACTCGGTGTAACCATGCTCGCGGCAGTACGCCTGAATGGCCTCAAGTTTAGCCGCGCCCTTGCGGTTGCGCGATCCATCGCTCGCCAGGACAGCATCAAACGTCCCCAATTCATGCGCGATGCTCTGCGCCCAAGCGGAGTCAGCCGCCGTCGCCAGAATGACCTTCCGACCGAGCGAGCGCTGCTCCGCGACGAACTCCAAGACCTCTTCCCGAAAGGGCAACTGGCGGATTTCCGGGCTTACGGCTTCGCTGATTGCCCTCTTGAAGGCGGCGCGACCGTGGACAAGCGTGGCGAGCGCGCGGAGGAGTCGCCAGGGGGATCGCTTGAACAGCACCAGGGCCGCTTCGTGAAGCAGGTCGGTTCGGATCAGGGTGCCGTCGAGATCAACGAACAGCGGCGGAATTACGCCAATGGGGGGGCGTGTCCGCCGTCAGGCTACGATCTTGTCCTTTGGTGAGGCTACCCATCGGTGCTCTGAATTGCGGGAGTTGGGAATCGAATCGGAACCCCCAGTATAGCATGAGGGGATGCCGACCGCGACACGGTAGCAGAGCACATGGACGCTACGGGGGATTCCGAGTCCCTTCAATCGTTACAATCGCCACGATTGTCTGATGTGCAAGTCAGGTGGGCAGCAAGAACACGGGCCGCTCTGGCACTGCGCAGATCATGGATGCCCAGCGCCTCGCGGTCGTAATGATGCAGCGGTCGGCTCGCAACCTATCCACGCCGCAATAGACCACGGCCGCCCGCGGGTTCTTGTGTCCGTGCATCAGCGCGTCGGGCATGTCCACGCGCCGGCCGAGTGCCGACCGATAAGGCCGGCGTGGCAGCCAAGGCTACGAGCAGCCCACAGGTTGCCGACCTGTGAGAATCATGGATGCCGGTGTTCACGGTGCGGAGCGTCAGAAGCCATCCATGCTGCCGTCGTCGCTTGCGGGTTCTTGCGTCAATGCGTCGAGCAGGTCTGTGTGGCGGCCAACACCATCGGCGGCTACGGCCACAGGCAGCCCGCAGGTGGCGAACGGACAATCCCGTGCCTACGGCTGGCCGATCAGTTCGCTTCCAATCGGCACGGAATCGGCGGCTGCTCCGCACGGAGGATTATTGGACTCGTCACCATGATGTCCAACTGGGTCGTAGGAACGAGTCGGACCTTCTGGCTGCCAACCAGATTCGACACCGCTTCC
>CAZFKF010001570.1:0-1563 GCA_964518805.1 uncultured Planctomycetaceae bacterium
TACCGGCTGCACAACGAGCTGAAGCTGCCCGTCTACTGCCTGCTGGACAACGATCCGTGGGGATACTACATCTACAGCGTCATCAAGCAGGGGTCGATCAACCTGGCCTACGAGTCGAAGCGCATGGCCATCCCCGACGCCCGTTTCCTCGGCCTGCGGTCGAAGGATTTCGTCGAGTGCGGCCTGTCGAACAGCGTGAAGATCAACCTCAACGACACCGATCGCAAGCGCGCCAAGCAGATCGCCAAGTACCCGTGGTTTCAGCACAAGAAGGACTGGCAGAAGGAAATCGACCGCCTCTTGCAGAACGGTTTCAAGCTCGAAGTCGAGGCCCTCATCAGCAAGGACATCAGCTACGTGACCGAGGAATACACCCCGTCGCGGCTGAAGAACGAGGACTGGCTGGATTGAAGCCGGTCCCATGCATTGATTCCCTCTACGACGGGCCGGCGGTCCATCGCTGCTTGGCTGGCCCGCGGCCCGACCGGCTCGGCATTGAATTCCTGAGCCTCCCGCGAATAATACCGTGCCGCGGAACGGAATGGAGTTGCACGATTCCCGGAGGCAACTGGACGGGAAGCCATTTGGGTCAATCCTTCGCGAGGAGATGAAAAGATGAAGATCGCCATCGTGGGGACCGGTTACGTGGGTCTGGTCACCGGGACGTGCCTGGCCGAGACCGGCAACGACGTCGTCTGCGTCGATCGGGACCAGAAGAAGATCGACATGCTATGCCGCGGCGAAATGCCGATCTACGAGCCCGGACTCGACGAGTTGGTGCAGCGCAACGCGGCGGCCGGCCGGCTGCGTTTCAGCGTGGATCTGCCCGGGGCCGTCGCCGCGGCGCGGCTGGTCTTTTTGGCGGTGGGCACGCCACCGAACGAGGACGGATCTGTGGACCTGTCGTTCCTTTGGGGCGTTGTGGAATCGATCGCCGCGCACCTGGCCCGGAATGCCGTCGTCATTCTCAAAAGCACCGTGCCGGTCGGCACCAGCGCCGCGGTGGGCGCGCGGCTCAAAGAGTTGACCGGGCGCGACTGCGACGTGGCCAGCAACCCCGAGTTCCTCAAGGAAGGAACGGCCATCGAGGATTTCATGAAGCCCGACAGGGTCGTCATCGGCGTGCGCAGCCAAGAGGTGCTGGAGGTCCTCACGGACCTGTACGGCCCCTACCTGCGCACCGATAAGCCGCTTCTGGCCATGACGCCCGAAAGCTCTGAGATGACCAAGTACGTGGCCAATTCGCTCTTGGCGACCAAGATCAGCTTCATCAACGAGATCGCCAACATCTGCGAGCGGACGGGCGCGGACATCAACGACGTGCGCCGCGGCATCGGCCACGACAGCCGCATCGGATTTGCATTTCTCTTCCCTGGCGTGGGGTACGGCGGCAGTTGCTTTCCGAAGGAAGTGCGCGCCTTGGCCGCGGTCGCCCGGCAACACGGCGTCGAGCCCTGCGTGCTCGACGCCGTCCACGAAGTCAACCGGCGGCAGAAGACCATCCTCTTGGAGCGGATCGCCGAACACTTCAGCGGGCAGCTCCGCGGCAAGACCATCGCCGTC
>CAZFKF010001571.1:0-1563 GCA_964518805.1 uncultured Planctomycetaceae bacterium
AGTGAACCACAAGAATTTCGCGGTATGGTACGATCCGGGCAATATCGCCTACTACTCCGAAGGCAAGATCGACCCGGCCCGGGACGCCGCCTCGGTCGACGGCCTGGTGCGCGGCATGTCGGTCAAGGACTACCGCAAACCGCAGCGGGTCGACGTCACCCCGGGCGACGGCGAGGTGAATTTCCCTGCGGTGATGGCCCGGCTCAAGCAAGGGGGCTTCACGGCCGGCCCCTTGGTGATCGAATGCCTCAGCCCCGGCGACTTGGCGACGTTGGTGGCCGAGGCCAAAAAGGCACGCAGGTTCGTCGAAGACTTGATACGGACGCCATAGCGGCGAAGAATGCCGCGTGCGCCGCCGCAGGCATTCGCGAAGCTCCCGCGACATGGGACGCAATCCCTTGCCGAAAGCATGCCGCCGGTTCCGACCGTTCCCCCATTGACTTCCGTCTCCAGGGGTTAACCTCTGGGAAAGGAGAGGTGCAACGATGTCCAAACAAGACACTTCTTCGAGTTACGCAAATCGCAGTTCGTTCCTGAAGCGATCGGCCGCCGTGGCCGCCTCGGCGGCGTGGGCCGACGCCGTCTCGGGCTTCGCGGCCGAACCGTCTGCACCGGCGCCGAAGACGGAGATCTCGCGAAAGATCAAGCTGGGCCTCATCGGCTGTGGGGGACGAGGGCCCTGGCTGGCCGATTTCTTCCATAAGCACGGCGGCTACCAGATCCACGCCGTGGCCGATTACTTCCCCGATCGCGCGGAAGGGGCCGGCAACCGGTTCCAAGTCGATAAGGCCCGCCGGTTCTCCGGTCTGGATGCCTACAAGCGGCTGCTGGGCAGCGGCGTTGAAGCCGTGGCCGTGGTCAACGTGCCCCGTTTCCATGCCGAGCACGCCTACGCGGCGATCGAGGCCGGTTGCCACGTCTTCGGGGCGAAACCCGCGGCCATCGACGTCCCGCGTGCCCTGAAGGTCCAGGCCGCCGGCAAACTGGCCGCCGAGAAGAAACTCTGCTATCTGGTCGACTACCAGATGACGACCGACCCGGTCAACATCGAGGTGGTCAAGCGGGTCCACGAGGGCGGTCTCGGCCGGCTGATGCACGTCGACAGCATCGGCTTCTCACCCCCGTGGGGAGAACCGCCGATCCATTCGATCGAGGACCGCTTGCGGTATTGGGGGAGCACGATTGCCCTCTCGGGCGACGTGATTACCGAAAACACGGTCCATTCGATCAACGCCGTACTGTGGCTGGTGGGGCGTCGGCCGGTCCGAGCGGTCGGGCGCATGCGCCAGGCCCGGCCGAAGCCGCGCGACGACTTCCGCGAGGTCTACCTGGTGACCTACGAGTTCGACGACGGCCTCTTGTGGACCCATCGCTGCCAGTCGCTCAACAATCAGCTCGACTGGGCGCTGAACCTCAACGCCTTCGGCGACGTGGCCACGGCCCTGGTCAGCTACCGCGGCAAGTCCTACCTCAAGGGCGGACCCAAGCACTACGGCGGCGGCAACGTCGAGAGCCTCTACGACCAGGGCGCGATCCGCAACATCGCCGCGTTCTACCAGCACA
>CAZFKF010001572.1:0-1562 GCA_964518805.1 uncultured Planctomycetaceae bacterium
AGCCGAGCGCTTTGCGAAACGCGCGACAAGCACCGCTCGCTGGAAACCGGCCTGGCCGACTCCGAGCGAGAGCTGGCCCGGCTGGCCCAGGACGTCCAGCGCTGGGAAGCCGACCGCGCCGCGCGCGGACGCGCGGCCACCGAGGCGAAGGTCGAACTGGCCAAGGGCGAGGAACGCCTTGAGAACCTCCGGGCGCGGATGCGGCAGTTCGAGGAAAGCCAACTGGAGCGGCAGCGGGCCCTGGCCGACGGCAGCGAGGAGTTGGCCCAGTGCCTCCGCCGCGCCGAAGAGTCGCAGTGGCGGATCCTCCGCGCCGAGTCCGAGGTCGCCGAACTCTATCTGCGCAAAGAGTCGTTCACCGGCAGGACCGGCGAACTGGTGCGCCAGCGCGACACGCTCCAGGGGGAGAAAGCCCAGTTGGGCGCCAGCGCCCAGCGGGTCCGCACCAAGGTCCGCAAGCTCGAAGAGAAGCTCCACGCCAAGGAATTGGCCGCCAACGAAGTGCGTCTGGAACGCAACACGCTGGCCGATCGCTTCCGCGAGGACTACGGCGTCCAATTGAGCGACCTGGAACACGAGCCCAGCGAGGAGGAGCAGCACCAGCGCGAACAAGTGCAGCAGGAGATCGAGGAACTCCGGCAGAAGATCAACGGTCTGGGCAACGTCAACCTCGAAGCCCTGGAAGAATTGGAGCAGTTGGAGTCGCGGCACACCACGCTGGCGGCGCAGTTCAAAGACCTATCGGACGCCAAGGGCTCGCTGCAGCGAATCATCGAACGGATCAACGCCGACAGCCGCCGCTTGTTCGCCGAGACGCTGGACACGGTGCGCGGCCATTTCGTGAAGCTCTTTCGCGACCTGTTCGGCGGCGGCCAGGCCGACATCGTGCTCGAAGAAGGAGCCGATATGCTGGAAAGCGGCATCGAGATTGTGGCCCGCCCCCCTGGAAAGGAGCCCCGCAGCATCTCGCTCCTCAGCGGCGGCGAGAAGACCATGACGTGCGTGGCGCTGCTGTTGGCTATCTTCCGCAGCCGCCCCAGTCCGTTCTGCGTGCTCGACGAGGTCGACGCGGCCCTGGACGAGGCCAACATCGATCGCTTCACCAAGGTCCTGCACGACTTCCTGGCCTGGACTCAGTTCATTATCGTCACGCACTCCAAGAAGACGATGACCTGCGCGACCACGATTTACGGGGTGACGATGCAGGAATCGGGGATTTCGAAGCAGGTCTCGGTACGCTTCGAGGATGTAAGCGACAACGGCGAGATCCTGGTGTCCGCCGCCCGCGCGGAGCCGCTGGCGGCCGCCGGCGAGGACGAGGAAACGCAGGCCGCCTGAACGCAGCCTGAGTCCCGTCGCGCGATTCCTTGGGTTCCGTTCTCAGCCGCGGTGCTTCGCCCAGTATTCCGGCAGCAGTTCGCGGGTCTTGGCCTCGAGTTCCTGGTCGCTGATCGAGGTCAGCCGGCCGTGGACTTCGTATTGTTCCATGACCCAGCGGGCGAGCTTGTGCAGCTTGATCTTGCTGATCCGCTGCGCCCCCTTGAGGCCGAAGAACTCGTTGA
>CAZFKF010001573.1:0-1561 GCA_964518805.1 uncultured Planctomycetaceae bacterium
CGGAGCAAATGACCGACGTAGGGTGCGCCCGACAACTTGCGCTGCTGCGACCGATGCAGCATCGCTGCGTAGACCAAGGCATCGGAGAACCGCTCGGAAAGCGACGTCATTCGAGGATTTCAAAATGTGACGATGAGGTGACCTGAACATGGAAACGACTCTCCAAGATATCGGCAAGCGGGACGCCGGAGAAGCGTGGAAACGGCACAATCCCCCGCCGTCCGCCAATTCTCCAGATCACCCCATCACGAATCTCACCTGCTAGCCACCTGGCCGGGGTGGCCCCCTTCGTACACGCTGAATTCGGCCCACACCGGGAGGTGTTCGGCAATTTCAGCCGCTTCGCGGGCGGAGAGATTGTACTCGCGCGACAGGTCAAGGACTCCGGAGCGATGGGCGTATTCACAGGTCGCGCGGCGGTCGAAAAGAATGTTGTCGGCCGCCCGGATTCCGCGCGTCGTCGTCGGCGTCGCCGCGATCGCGCAGCATGCGTTGGGCAAGAGGGCCAGCGAACCCAGGTGCTCTTCGTCGGTCCCGAGCGTGCCCAAGAGGATGACATCGTCTTCGTTGCGCCCGTCATCGCGCACGGCTCGGAACACATTGGCCAAGAGCGCCAATTCCTCGGACGTGCGCTCGGAAGAAGTCTGCACGTTGATCAAGGTGAACGTGAACGCCTCGCGCAGGCCGGGGCCACGGGCGCGAAACGCAGCGACCAACGGTGGGTGGGCGAATTGGTTGTCGCGATTGCTGACCCAGGCTACCGTGCGGCGATCGATCTCGATCGTGTCCTCGTCGAACACGAAGGCATTGTACTGGCGCGTCGCCGCTTCTCGCCCCACCTCGGGGGCGACGGCGAAATCGTAGTGACGCCCTCCGGCGTTGGCCTGTTCAAGCAACTGGACCACCAGGCTGCGATCGCGGGCCTGGATGTCTTGCAGCGCGATGATGTCGAACTGGCGGAGGATGTGCACGAAATGTCCCAGCACCGGTTTCTTGCCGAGCTTGGCCTGATCGAGCGGTCCGAAATTGGCCGCCGCAATGCGTATCGTCTTCTTGCCGAGCGGCTGGGCCGACGGCCGCGGGCTCGTGCCGGCCTCGGACGTTGCTGCTTGCGAGCGCGGCTGGACCCTGAGTCCTTCGAGTCCCAAGACGCGGAAGTGGGTGAAGAAGTACCAGATCCCGAAGCCGATTCCCACCAGAACAGCCATCCGGACCAATCTGAACATGCCCAGCCCCCACGAACGTGGCAAGACGATATAGCCGCAGGAAACCCATGCGCAGAGCGGCAGTCTCGCTGGACGCGACGCGCTCCAGAGTCTTCTTCGACCGGCAATCCGCAGCCTGTTCACTGCACCGGTAGCGGCCCGCACAGCCCGGACGAGCCGAAGCGATCGCCCGATTGGATCGCGCCGCCCCGCGACGCCGAATCGCCCCTGGTCCGCAGGGGGGAATTTCGTTGTGCATCGATTCCCTCGACAGGTATACTAGGGTTTGGAGTCCAGCGTCATGCGCACATCGGCCCACCCTCCCCTTGGTGTTGCGCAATTCTCTTCGGCGTGGG
>CAZFKF010001574.1:0-1557 GCA_964518805.1 uncultured Planctomycetaceae bacterium
GTCATCCTTTTTCCCGAGCGGCCGTTCGAGCGCGAGCGGTTCCTGGCCGACGTGAAGGCCTGCCATGCCAAGCACGGCTGGTGCAGCATTGTCTGTGGAGAAGGGATTACTCACGCCGACGGCACGCCGGTCAGCGCGTCGACCACGACCGATAAGTTCAAGAACGTGGAGTTCGGGGCCATGGGCGGGACCAGCGCGGCGATGATGCTCCACCGCCTGATCGCCGACGCCTTCGGCTGGCGCGGTGAGTTCCAGGTCTGCGAATCGCTGCAAATGTGCGCTGCCGACCGCACCAGCGCCACGGACGTGGAGGAGGCGTTTGCCTGCGGGCGCCGGGCCGTGGAACTGGCTGCCCAAGGGACCTCCGGCGTTATGGTGAGCATCGTCCGGCAGTCCAACGACCCCTACCGCTGGTCGCTCGGCACCGCTGCGTTGGCCGAAGTGGCGGTCCACGCCAAGCCGATGCCCGACGAGTACATCAGTCCGTCGGGCAACGACGTCACGCCGGCCTGTCTCGACTACCTTCGCCCCTTGGTCGAGCCCCTGTCCGAATACGCCCGCCTCCGCGGCATCCCGGCGTGAAGCACGCCGCATGACCTGCGAGACGATCGCATCGCCCGACAGACCATGCCTCGCAGCTCGTAGTGCGGGCTTGCAGAGAAACCCTGCAAAGGCCGGTCTTTCACCCACCCACTCACGACCCCTTCGCCCTGCTCCGGCGTGCCGCCGCAATTCCAGCCCATCGACCTGGGTGTTCGGATACGCTATAGTGTGTCGTCTCGTGGGCATCTCCGCGGCGGCTCTTGGTCCAAGGAGTCTTGGCATGCGACGCACCCCATGGCTGGCCCTCATCCTCTTCGCGACCGCTCTGGCGACCGTTGCCGGCGCGAAGGACCCGATCGCCGATTCCGTGGTCAAGATCTTCGCGACTTGCCGTGGTCCCGATTTCGAGCGTCCTTGGAGCAAGGCCGCCCCGCGCGAGACCGCCGGATCGGGCGTGATCCTCGAAGGCAAGCGGATCCTCACCAACGCCCACGTCGTCTCCTACGCGAGCCAGATCTTCGTGCAGGGGAACCAGTCCACCGAGCGCGTGCCGGCCAAGGTGAAGGTCGCGGCGCCGGGCCTGGATCTGGCGATCGTCGAGGTCGAGGATCGCTCCTTCTTCGACCACCGTGCGCCCGTCCCCCTGGCCCGCGAACTCCCCGCGATGCGCCAGACGGTTAGTGTCTATGGCTACCCCGTCGGCGGCGAGCAGCTCTCGATCACCCAGGGGATCGTCTCGCGCATCGAGTACAGCCAGGTCAGCCTCTTCGATCTTGGCCTGCGGATTCAGATCGACGCCGCGGTGAACCCGGGCAACAGCGGCGGGCCGGCCGTCGCCGACGGCAAGCTTCTCGGCCTGGTCTTCGGGAAGATTGAAAAGGCGGAGAACATTGGCTACTTGATTGCCGCCGAAGAGATCGCCATGTTCCTGGCCGATGTCGCCGACGGCGTGTACCACGGCAAGCTCGGGTTCTGGGACCTGACTTTGCCGGCGGAGCAGGATGCCTTGCGCGG
>CAZFKF010001575.1:0-1555 GCA_964518805.1 uncultured Planctomycetaceae bacterium
CGATGATTGCCGAAGCCGTTCTCCGACCAATCGCCCAACCCGTACGCGACTCCGCCCAAGGCTTCTTCTCGCTGCGCCGCCGCGAGCGGGCTGGCCAGCATGAAAGCGCCTGCCAATGCCGCAAGCATCATGGTCCGTGCCACGGGAGCGTCTCCTCGAGGAAATCGTGCTGTCCGTTCCGCCACAGACGGCGCTATATGTGCCATTCTCGACCCCCAGGATAGCCGGGCCAAAGAGCCCTTGCCATACGGTGCGGAGGCGTGTCGTGAGATAGGCGGTGAAGTGCCATGGTGCGATTTGCCAGTGCTTCCGTCTTGGCCGTGCCCGCGCGGTTGATTGCGAACCTGGGCCTCGGCCTCATCCGGCAGGAACTCACCGTGCGCTCGCGGAGACTTGCTCCGTCTTGCGCACCGCGTAACTGGTTAACTGCCGGCGAAGTCGAGCGTACCACCGGTTCTCGATCGACTTGCGGACGTCGTCGACCATCCTTGCAGCGCCGGCCGGGAGACCCCCGCGCTTCGCCAACGCCTCGGTCTGCGCGAGAAACGTCTTGGCCCGGCCGGTCAACTCCTCCTCGATCGTCGACGGAATCTCGACCTGAACCGGTTCGACGCGATCCGACTCCGCCAGAGTGTACGTGCGCAATTGGTACGGGCCGAGTTCGATCCACGCCGAGCGGTCGACGGCCGTTTCCTTCGTGCCTACCGTATCGACGAGCACGGCGCGGCGGCCCGAGCTTTCCAGCCGTACCCGCACCGGATAGTAATCGCGGTTGACCAGGTACAGATAGCGACGGCCGTCGGCCGCCAGCGTGCGCGCCGCCACGGGATCGGTCGAACGGCCGATGGTCTGGAACTTCCGGTCGGGCAGGGTGCGAAAGGCCATCGCGAAATCGCGGACTTGTTCGGCGTGTCCCGTGTCGAGGAAGAGACCACCGCGCGTGAATCGCACCGCATCGTACTCGGCCACGGCAAAGGCCGCGTGCTCCATGTAGTGCAGATTGGTGGGGAACCCAGGGGCAATCCGCAATTGCGAGTCCCACCAGAAGCCGTCTTTGGGATAGTACGAGTTCAGGCGGAAAATGCCCTGGGCCTTGGGGCCGAAGAACTGGAGAAGCGTATCGGCCTGACGGTCCGCCGACTCGACGGGAAACCACTTGTGGTCGCCCCAGTGTTCGATCCAGCAGTCAAACACAAACGCGCCCGGCCGGTCCGCGGTTTGCATCGCGTCCAGGAGCGGGCGGTCGAGGAAATCGTGGTCGCGAAACGTCGAGCCCGCTTCCGGCGGCGTTGCCAGGCCGTTGGCCGCGGCCTTCTCGCGGTCGCGAGCGAAGCAGGGCGAGTAGTCGATTTCGACACCGGGCATGTTGCGGTACAAGTGCACGTCGAAGCCGCCGCGCCGATAGAGTTCCGCGGTGCCGGTGCGGGCATACGGTTGCTGGTCCGGCCCCGAGGCGTATCCGAGCACTTGCTGCACGGCGGGTGCCGCCTCGCGCCCCACGTACCCCGTCCGAGCGCCGCGGCGAATCCGGGCGGGAACGCGGGCGCCGCCGATC
>CAZFKF010001576.1:0-1555 GCA_964518805.1 uncultured Planctomycetaceae bacterium
AATCGGGACGATCACTTGCAGTCGATGCGTTGGGCCATTCGCCCACCACGTGGGGTGCGGCCCGAAGGGAGCCTGCTGTGGGAACTGTGCGGTTACCAGGGGCTGTACCAGTCCCGGCAGATCCTCAGTGAAGTGGCAGCCGAGGTCGGCTACTTCCACGCTGCCGGAGGAGAAATCCCCGACGTGGGCGTGAACTTGAAGGTGAACCTGTTGGCCGAGGACGTAAAGCCGAAAGCGCAAAGCGGCGCCGATCGCATCGCCTAGTGCTTGCCGAGTGTGGCATGCCGTCACGCGGCTCCGCCGCGGGTCGGCATGGTCGCGCGGCGACGCAACCTGCCCACCCTTCGGCGGATGGTCGTTGCGCAGTTCGAGGAAACGACGTTATGGAACGCGGAATCATTGAAGCCCTGATCAAGATTGCGGTCCTCGTCGGTGGGTTGATGACGGCCGCCGCTTACCTGGTGCTCCTGGAGCGCCGCATGGCGGCGTGGATCCAGGACCGTCGCGGGCCGAACCGCGTGGGCATCCCGCTGACCCGCATCCGCTTGTTCGGCCTCGGGCAGCCCCTGGCCGACGGCGTAAAGTTCCTCTTCAAGGAAGAGGTCACGCCGAGCCACGTCGACATGTTCCTCTACTGGCTTTCGCCGATCGCCATCTTCACGGCGGCCATCGCCATTTTTGCCGTGATTCCGTTCGGCAGCGTGTTGCCGGCCAGCTTCGGGCTTTCGGGCGAGCCAATTCGCCTGGTGGTCGCCCCGGGCATCGATGTGGGCATGATCTACGTCTTTGCCGTGAGCAGCATTGCCGTCTACGGCGTGCTCCTGGGCAGTTGGGCGAGCAACAACAAGTACAGTTTCCTGGGGGGGATGCGAAGCGGGGCCCAGTTGGTCAGCTACGAGTTGCCGTTGGGGCTGGGGCTCTTGGGCGTGGTGCTGATGTCGGGCTCGCTGCGTCTGGAGGACATCATCGTCGCGCAGGCCCGAAGCGGCGTCTGGAACTTCATCGCCCAGCCGCTGGGCTTCGTGGTCTTCGCCGTGGCGGCGTTCGCCGAGGCCGAGCGCCTGCCGTTCGATCTGCCCGAGTGCGAGCAGGAGTTGGTTGGCGGCTACCATACCGAATACTCCGGCATGAAGCTCATGCTGTACCTTGTTGCCGAGTTCGTCCACATGGTCACGGCCTCGTTCCTGATGGCCATCTTGTTCCTCGGCGGGTGGCATTTCTGGGGTCTGACCGGCTGGGAAGAGGATGTAGGCTGGCCGGTCGCCCTGCTTCGGATTGCGGTCTTGCTGGGCAAGGTGATGGTGCTGATCCTGTTCTTCATGCTGGCCCGCTGGAGTTGGCCGCGATTTCGCTTCGACCAGTTGATGAACATCGCCTGGAAAGTGATGCTCCCGTGGGGCGTGGTGAACGTCGTCGTGGTGGCCTTTTGGATCGAGTACGGCGACCGATTGTCCGGCGCGACCGGCCTGCCCGACAAGTTGCTTCTGACCATGGTGGGGTTCGCGGCGTTGGCGTTCTCTTGGTTCGTGGTCACCCGGGCCGACCCCACGGCCGC
>CAZFKF010001577.1:0-1554 GCA_964518805.1 uncultured Planctomycetaceae bacterium
GAACAAGCCGTTCCAGTTCACTCTCGAATAGCAGCCCCGCACAGCGCGAGGTCGCGTCCATGGCGGATGTCATCCTGCCCGTTGAGTCTCCCAAGGGCCGCCCGAGATTCCCGGGCGGTCCTCATCTCCACGAATACGATCGCTTTCTCTTGGGAAGAGCGCCCACGGAGTTCCGAGGAGCCGCGGCATCGACTCGGCGCGCTTTTCCTGAAAGCCCTTTCTCGACCGGGATCGCCCGGGCCGTGAGTCGCTCGATGGCTCGAAGAAAGTCCCGTTCTTCATGGTCGCAAAGCGACACCGCGACGCCTGTGGCGCCTGCGCGGCCCGTCCGCCCAATGCGATGGACGTAGGTTTCGGGCTCGCGGGGCAAGTCGAAGTTCACGACATGCGAGATGCCGTCCACGTCGATCCCGCGAGCCGCGATGTCGGTGGCGACGAGGACTCCGGTGCGGTTGGCCTTGAAGTCGGTCAGAGCGCGCTGCCGCGCCGACTGGCTCTTGTCACCGTGCAGCGAGTCGGCGGCGATCCCCGCCCGGTTCAATTGCCGCGCCACGCGATCGGCTCCGCGTTTGGTGCGCGTGAAGACCAGCGCACGGTCCACGGCTCGCGACGAAAGGTATTCGCCGAGCAACTGGATCTTGTGCTGGCGAGGCACGAAGAACACCGACTGCCGGATGAGTTCCGTCGTGGCCTTCACGGGTGCGATGCGAATGCGAACGGGATCGCGGAGAATCGAATTGGCTAGTTGGGCGATCCCATCCGGCATTGTGGCCGAAAACAAGAGGGTTTGCCGCTGCGACGGCACCTTGGCGATGATGCGGCGAACGTCGGGCATGAACCCCATGTCGAGCATCCGATCGGCTTCGTCGAGAACGAAGATCTCGACCGCGCTAAGGTTGACGAATCCTTGATTCATCAAGTCGAGCAGCCGGCCGGGCGTGGCCACGAGGACATCAATTCCTTGCTGCAAGGCCCGCGTCTGCGGACTCTGACCGACACCGCCGAAAATCACCGCCTGCCGAAGCGCGGTGTGGCATCCATACGCCCGAAAACTATCCCCGATCTGGGACGCCAACTCGCGCGTGGGCGAAAGAACCAGAACGCGAATCGGACGAACACGTCCGTGTGGTGAGCGGCGCGCCTGCAACAACCGGTGCAGAATGGGAAGGGCGAACGCCGCCGTCTTGCCCGTGCCCGTCTGGGCACAGCCCAAGAGGTCGCGAGCGGATAGGACGTGGGGAATGGCCTTGGATTGGATCGGTGTGGGGGTGGTGTAACCTTCGCCGTCAACGGCGCGCAGAAGGGGCTCGGCGAGCCCGAGTGCTCGAAATGTCATGGAGGGTCTCGTGGGACAAACCCAGGACCAGATGCGATCGAACGCACACCGCGTTCTCAGAAGGCCATTGGTGCCTGGCAGTCATCCAATGGCAAAGGCCGAGAGGAATGAACTAACCCATTTATACCACGTGGGGCGGGGAAGTCCAGGGGAAATGCTTCCGCAATCCACCAATTTCGCCGCACCAAGCGTTTGCGCCAGGCGATTGGCGTCGTGGT
>CAZFKF010001578.1:0-1551 GCA_964518805.1 uncultured Planctomycetaceae bacterium
CCCACCAGGCTCAGGCACAGTTCCTCGTCCCCGGTCGCTCCGGCGATGACGTCGGGGATGCGGCTGAGCACTTCCATGCGGTAGTCGGGGTTGCGGAAGCGGATTTGACGCAAGTACTCGGCGCTGAACGTCTGCTGCTGAATCGGCTGCGGCGAATCGCCGGAGAGTTGGATCTGCTGATCGGCCAGGATGAAGGTCGAGTCGCCAATGACGAAGTGCTCGCCTGGCAAAAGGCTGAAGCGAGCCGATTCGTTGCCTCGAACGTAGATCGGGTTGCGGGCTGTGGACAGTTGTACGACTTCGAGCCGATCCGATTTCCACGTCAGCTCGGCATGCTGCCGCGAAATGTGCGGATCCCAAGGCACCGACCAGACGCCCGACGCGCGTCCTAAGACGACCGGCTGCCCCTCCGGCAATGGACGCCGCCAGCGATGCTGCAATTCTTTGCCTTGCGCGATCAGGTCGGGCATGGGGGAGGATTGGGGACTAGGGACTAGGGTTGCGAGAGAATCACCTACGCCGATGTGAGACCTGTAGGGAACGCCGCGGAGGGCGTTCCCTTCGGACGCTCACGCTCCTTTCACGCCCCTCCGCTACGGTCATTCGGCGACCGGGGCGAGTTGTCCCACGGCAACGCACGGCGGACTGCACGTGCCTGAGCAGTGCCCGTGGGCGAAGTCGCCGTGGCCGATCGTTCCGAAGCCTGAGCGGGCGCGAGCGACCGCCGCAGCGGGGTTGCCACGCGGAGCAAGCGAAACGCCAAACCCCACATCGCCAGGAGCACGACCACAATCATTCCTACGGCGGCCAGGCCGTAACGGATCAAGCCGGCGCGGAGACCGGGCAGGGCCGAACCGATCGCCCTCTCGTAGGATTGCTGAACGATGACGCCCCACCCCACGTCCTGCCCCCGGACACGCACCGGGTCCATCCACGCCAGCCAGTGCCGGTTGTAGTCCGCGCCTTCGGGGACCGACGCTGCCGGGTCGCGATAGTCCCGCTGGCGCTCGGGCCGCGTCGGGAAGTCATCCGGCTGAAGGCGGAGCATCGGCGGCTTCACGGCGGCGCGAATGAAGTCGTCGTACAAAGGGTGCTGCAGTACCAAGCCCGTGTGCTCGCCCGGCCGCAGGTCGACCAGCACGACCTTCCGGTCCTCGTTCCCCTCCAACTCCGCGAAATGGTTCGCCCGGACGGTCAGGGCCACGACGCCGAGGAATTTGCCATTCTGCCGAGGGTCGATCACCGGCGCGGCAATGGCCACGATCCAGTAATGGCTCGCCTTGCTCTGGAAGACCGCGGAAAGTCTGGTGCTCTTGAGTTGCTCGCCGCTTTGGGGACGCCAGTTCTCGGGCTGGTCCGAGTTGCCGCCGTGGAAGAAACTCCGCCAGGCGAAGTTCTTGCCGATCGTCTTCGACTCCGGCGAGCGGATCGCCGACACCCCGTTGGCGTCGCATACGAACCAACTGGCCACCTCGTAAGACTCCTCGCCCCCTTCCGTCTGCGGCGGGCGCATCCATTGGGGAATGAGGGCGTCGAACTGCTTCTGAAGGC
>CAZFKF010001579.1:0-1544 GCA_964518805.1 uncultured Planctomycetaceae bacterium
CGGGCGCGCCACCTACCGCAACGCCGGGCGCACGCGGCGCCAGGGCGCCGAGCTGGGCACCCAGCTGCAGCTGGCACGCCAGTGGCAGCTCAGCGGCGCCCTGACGCTGCTCGACGCCAAGCTGCGCGACGGCTTCTGCAACGCCGCCGGCACCAGCTGCGTGCCCGCCGGCAAGCGCATCGCCGGCACGGCACGCACCCAGGCCGCCCTGGGACTGGACTGGCGCCCGCACGCCGACTGGCGCCTGGGTGCCGAATGGCGCCATGTCAGCGCCATCGCCGCCAACAATGCCAGTTGCCAATACAGGTCCAGTTCAATCCCCGCGCATCGCGCAGCCAGGATCGCCCCGAGAATGGCCAGGGGACCGGCCAGAAGCACCGCCAAGGGCAGCAAAGCATCTCGCCACAGCCCGACGAGGAACAAGTACGCCAGAGTCGCTGCCAAAGCCATGGGAAACAGCCAACGTCCGCGCGATTCGGCATCGTGCCGGACGAGCCCCGACCATCGCCATTCGATCTCCGGCGGAAGGACCTCGGCGGCCAGAATGCTGCACACCACAACGGCATCGACCGTGGAAAGAGGACGAACCGGTGCGGCTTGCAGGGCAATCGAACGCACGCCGTCCACGCGATCGACGTGGCCCGACTCGCATGAACCGACGTCACTCCAAGCGAACACCCCGCTGGACTCAGCCTGGTCGCGGAACTGCCTGCCGGCGGTCTCCAGCGTCGCGGGCCCCGCCCCTCCGGTGTCTCGCAGGTTCATCTGGACCCCGTCGGCGATGCCCAGTCCGGGGAACTGGATAGGTACGAAAACCGAGCAGATCGCGTCCTGGACCTCCTGCAAATCCCTTCCCAGCGATTGGGCAAGCCGAGGAGCTCGAAAATCGGCGTCGTCGCGTGCCTCCGGCGTCAGCACGACGATGCAGGTGGCCACGTCGCTTGCCGAAGCGTTGTCCAGCGCGCTATACCCTGCGATCGACAGCACGTGGTCGATTTCCGGCGTCTGCAACAGGGTCGCCTGGATCTCGCCGACGACGGCCTGCGTGCGAGGCAGATCAGCGCCGGCTGGCAATCGGGCGTGCACGAACAAGCAGCCCGGATCAGCGCGAGGCAGAAGAGTCTTCGGCGAACGGTCCCAAAGGCTCGTCGAAGCCACGAGCACGCCCAGCGGAATCAACACGGCCAGGGCTGCCCGACGGACCAACACGGCCACAATCGCCGCGTGGAGCGACGCGAATCCCTCGAACAGCCGGCTCATCCACCGATCGGACCGGGCGGATTCCGAGGGACGCAGCCAGGCGACACAGAAGGCGGGCGAGATCCACATCGTGACGCACGCCGAAACCGCTGCGGCCATGGCCGGAGGCCACAGAAGGTGTTGCGCGATGCGCAAAGAAATCCCGCCGATTGCACCTGCTGGAAGAAGCAGGACCAGCACGATCAGGGCCGCAACGACCGTCAGACGGGCGGCGTCGCCAACGGCCCGCTCCACGGCCGTTCTCGTTGCGCGTTCCGATGGTTCGGCGCCTACCTGCTGGCCCT
>CAZFKF010001580.1:0-1543 GCA_964518805.1 uncultured Planctomycetaceae bacterium
CAGCGAGATGCCGCTCGGCGAGGTGCTTTTCGATTTCTACGGCAAGCTCAAGACGGTCACCCGCGGCTATGGTTCGTTCGATTACGTCGTCACCGACTATCGCGATACCGATGTGGTCAAGGTCGAGATCCTGATCAACGGGGAACCGGTCGACGCGCTGGCCTACCTGGTCCATCGCGACAAGGCCCGGGCCAGGGCGCTGCACTACTGCGAGCAATTGGCCGAAGCGATTCCGCGCCACCAGTTCAAGATCCCGATCCAGGGCGCCATTGGCGGTAAAGTCATCGCCCGCTCGACGATCCAGGCCTACCGCAAGGACGTCACCGCCAAATGTTACGGCGGCGACGTGACGCGCAAGAAGAAGCTCCTCGAAAAGCAGAAAAAGGGCAAAGCGAAGATGAAGCAGGTCGGCCAGGTCCAGATTCCGCAAAAGGCCTTCATTGCAGTCCTTGCGGCGGACAGGAAGTAGCGCGCTAGCGGGCGCACAACCCCACCGGAATGGTTTAATACTGTTCACCCATCAGGCGTATCGAATGAACCTGAACAAGGTAATTGCATCCGGGTAAAATAGACGATACGATTCTACCCGGGTGAAATTCCTGTTCCCTCGGTCAGGGAGAACGCGAGGTGAGTCCACAGGTTTCGGTTCGATGCACGGCGTTCGATGGATTTCGGTGCATAGCCGCAGGCGGCCTTGCCGAAGTCGCCCGCAAAGCCAAGGAGGCTGTTGATCGAATGGGACCCACGCCCGTCTTGCTCTTCGACGACGAGACGGGCCAACTTGTTGACGTGGACTTTCGTGGAACGCCGGAGGATGTCCAGCGTCGGCTCGTCGACGCCCGCGAAGAGGCCGAGGCCGCCGATTTGGCACTCGAGAACTAGGAAACACAACGCGGGCCTGGTCGCCCGAGACTGGGCGTGGTCGCTCGTGAGGTCACGCTCCTCCCGAGACACTGGGATTGGCTGAACAGCCAGCCGGGAGGTGCGTCGGTCACGCTCCGAAGACTGGTTGAACAGGCACGACGTGCCAACGAGGGCAAGGACCGGGTGCGACGATCGCAGGAGGCGGCCAATCGTTTCATGTCTTCCCTTGCTGGCGATCTGCCCGGCTTCGAGGAAGCCACGAGGTCTTTGTTCGCCGGCAATCAGGATCGCTTCAACGAGATGGTCGAGCCGTGGCCGGTCGATGTCCGCGAGTACGCGAAGAAGTTGGCTGCGGCTGCCATGGCGACTGGGTCTGCGTCCAAATCGGAATCGTGATCGGGACAAGTGATCAGGCCTCCCTGGAATTCCGCGGAAGTCACTCGCGTCGCGACGCTCTGCGGCCCCAGCGGCGATGGTACTCGATGCAAAGGCAACGATGCACCGGTTGCTCGCGGGGCTCTTGCGGGGCTGTCGCCCAACTGCTAGAGTCACCACCGCGCCTCGGGATGCCGTCCGGCGCAAGCGATAGAGGCCGGCAAGGGTCCCTGGATTCGAGTCGTGGGAACAAGAAATAATCGTTGCAGATAGAATGCGAATCTGCGTGTTTTCCGGAATAAAA
>CAZFKF010001581.1:0-1543 GCA_964518805.1 uncultured Planctomycetaceae bacterium
CTCCATTGAAAGGCCAATCTCGATTGTACTTAGGGAACGGACGTCGTACCAGTTTGTCCCAGCAACGGGTCATCCGGATGAGAGAAGGGCATGGGGCCCGCATCAACCACATTTCTTTCAGCCCCGATGGCAGACGGATTGTTACGAGTTCGCACGATGCCACGGTCAGGCTCTGGGACGTCGATGAAAGGAACCTCCTCTGGACGTTTCACGGCCAGGGTGACTCAAGAGTTGTCGATCGCGAGGGAACACTCATCGCTGATGCGTTAGAAAGTGCGAGCTTCAGTCCCAACGGGAAGCACGTCGCTGTAGGGACGGGGGAGCGCGCCGTTGTCATCCTCGATTCTACGACCGGGCAGGAGGTCGCCCGGCTCTATGGACACACTGGCGCCGTCACTTGTGTCGCGTTCGAGCCCAGTGGCCACCGATTGGTGAGCGGGGCCGTAGACGGGACGATACGAGTGTGGACGCTTGACTACGGCCAGTGAATCAGGACTGACTTGGAGAGTAAGCGGTTGTTGCCGTTGATCGTATGGATTGACGGGCTTCTGGTGTGCAGGTACCCTGCGCGGCAAGCCTCCCAGGAACAAGACCTACCGACAATCGTCAGTACCTCGACGCCGCTGCGGTCACGCAGCACGGCTCCACGGCCATGACCTCGATGGCTTTTGTGGCTCTGCGTGCTTCGTCGAGGACTTCTTCTACGGCTGAGCACTTCTTCGCGGATCGGCCCAGCCGAGCCGCACCTTGCCTCGCTACGGCGATGCGCTCCGAGCCCCTCGGAATCTGCACCAACAACGGCACCGGGGTGTAGCCCGCATCCGGCAGACCGTACGCAAACCGCCCGGGCAATGCCGAGAGCCGCTGCGCCGGCAGGCTTCGAGGGCCGTCTTGCGCCATCATCCTCAGGGCTGGGAGGCCTTCGGCCCGCGGGGCGAACCCCGAGGATGACAGCGCCGACGACCAGCAGGACGAATCAGCCAGAACCCTGCGTCCATCGCTGGCGACATATGGCATCTCATGCAACGTCGCACCGCACGACTGGCATAACCACCAATGGGAATACGGTCACTGTGTCGGGCGACAAGGCGAAACGGCGCAATCGCTCGATGCGACAACTGGTAGGGAGGAGTAATGTCGGACCATCCTGTTCAGGAGATACGGCTTGGACGCATCCGCGCGTCGATCTGGGAAAACGCCACCGACCGCGGAGTCCGCTATAGCATCGTGTTCACGAAGCTGTACAAAGCCGCCGATCGCTGGCAGGACACCGGCCATTTCAGCCGTGACGACCTGCCCCTGCTCAGCAAGGTTTCCGAGTTGGCCCATGCTTGGATTCTCCAACAGACGCAGAAGCTGATCGTTCCCGGCCTCTTGTCCGATCTCTAGCGACCACGGTGGGGTAGACGGTGAAGCACTGGTTCTCGCGTGTCGCGCCCACAGCCGGCACGACGCACGAGGTGCCGGTGGTGCATTTGGGTTTTCGCAGAGGTTTTTCGTCTTGTTTCGTCCCCTCGGAGCCGGCTGGTCGCTGTCGCTCCGA
>CAZFKF010001582.1:0-1537 GCA_964518805.1 uncultured Planctomycetaceae bacterium
GTCGGAACACTCGGCATCGATACCGTGGATACCCCCTCCGAAACTCGCCATGATGTGCTGGGGGGGTCGGCCGTCTACTTCTCCTATGCGGCCAGCTACTTCACTTCCGTGAGACTGGTGGGCGTTACCGGGGACGATTGGCCGGCCGAGCACACGGCACTCCTGGAGTCGCGAGGCATCGACATGCGCGGGGTGCAGGTGGTTCCCGGCGGGCGGACCTTCCGCTGGCGCGGCCGATATCGGACGAACATGAACGATCGCGACTCGCTGGAAACCCAGCTCAATGTGATCGCCAGCTTCGATCCAGTCTTGTTGGACGAGCATCGCCGCTCGCCGTTTTTGTTCCTGGCCAACGGTCCGACCGACTTGCAGCACAAGATCCTCGACCAGTGTACCGGGGCGACGCTTCGCGTGGCCGACACCATGGAGCTATGGATCAAGACCCAGCCCGAGCGACTGGCCGAGTTGCTCAAGCGGATCGACGGTCTGGTGATGAACGACAGCGAGGCGAAGCTCCTCAGCGGCGACGAGAATCTGGTCCGCGCCGGGAATGCGATCCTCAAGAAGGGGCCGCGTTTCGTCGTGATCAAGAAGGGTGAGCACGGGGCGATGTTCTTCAGCAAGCACGAGACGTACGTCTTGCCCGCCTTCCCCACGGAACGCGTGGTCGATCCGACGGGCGCCGGCGACAGTTTCGCGGGCGGAATGATGGGCTACCTGGCCGAGCAAGGCAATTTCGAGCCCAAGACGCTGAAGGAAGCCATGGCCTACGGCATCCTCGTGGCCAGTTTCACCGTGGAGGATTTCAGCCTCGACCGGCTCAAGACCATCGAACGCCAAGACCTCGACCGGCGCATGGAAGAATACCGGAAGATGCTGAGTTTCTAGCCGAGTTGGCGGTCGGCCGTTGGCTGTCAGCCATCCGCAGTGAGCTATCAGCGTACGGCAGATTCCTGCGACGTTCCTGATTCTGCGTACAGGCGTCTTGGGCATGCCGTGCTCGCCCCCGCGGAGAGTTGGAGTGTTGATGCTGACGGCTGACTGCTGAACGCTGACACCGAGCGTCCAGGAGACCCGTTCCATGAAATCCACCGTCCGCACGTTCGTGGCGGTTGAGATCGACGAGGTCATTCGTCGGGCCGCCGCGGACTTGGTCGACGAATTGCGGGCCGTGTCCAGCGAGGTGGGCTGGGTGGCCGCGCAGAACATGCACCTGACGGTCAAGTTCCTCGGCGACGTGGCGGCCGAAACGATCCCGCAAGTCTGCCAAGCGGTCGCCGAGGCGGTTGCCGACGTCGAGATCTTTGAGCTCGAGATCCGCGGCGTGGGGGCCTTTCCGAACGCCGCCCGGCCGCGGACCCTGTGGCTGGGCTCGGGCGCCGGCGAAGAGAAATTGGCCGCCTTGGCCGAGCGCGTCGAGAAGGCCCTCAGGCCGCTCGGCTTCCCCCGCGAGGGCCGCCCCTTCCGCGGCCACCTGACTCTGGGTCGCGTGCGTCGTCCAGGTCCGGGGCTGGCCGCCCTCGCGCCGATGCTCAGG
>CAZFKF010001583.1:0-1537 GCA_964518805.1 uncultured Planctomycetaceae bacterium
GGCTGGCGGCGTCGCCCACGCCGAACAAAGCGGGCAGGAAGAAGGTCATGCCCAAGGCGCTGGTGAAGATCCGACCGCGCACGGTGTGCCGCATCCAGCGGTCGGCCAGCCAGCCGCCCAGCCCCGCCCCGGCCAGCGAGGCCAGTTGCACGTAGAGCACCGCCGACACGCCTGCCTTGCCCTGGCCCAAATTGAATTTCTCGTTGAGGATGGCCGGCATCCAGTCCTTGACCACCCAGCCGGCGATGGCCGGAAGGGTGAAGTAAAGCACCAGCAGGATGAACCCGACGTTGCTGAACAGTTCTCCCACCGCGGCAAGCGGCGAGGGGCTGGGCCGTGCGTCGGCCGCCCGCGGCGGATTGCTCAACAGCGCGAAAAGCGGCACGGAATAGACCAGCCCGATCAGCCCGCAAGCCGAAAACGCCAACCGCCAGCCGAGGTTTGGATCGTCGGCCACGTAGCCCGAAAAGCCGCCCAGGATGATCCCCGCGTAGATTCCCATCTGGTGGAGCCCCACGGCCCGCGACCGCGTCGGGCCCAGGTGAAAATCGGTGATCATCGCCAGGGCGGCGGGGATGTAGAAAGCCTCGCTGATTCCCATCAGGGCCCGGGTGGCCACGAGTTGCTCGAAGCTCGTCACGTGCCCCGTAGACCACGTCACGGCCGACCAGATGAACAGGCTGGCACAGATCACGTGTCGGCGGCTGATCCGGTCGGCCAGATAGCCGCCGATCGGGCTGAGCGCCGCGTACACCCACTTGAACGACCCAAGCACCAGGCCCCAATTCGCCTTCGTGGCGATGTCGGGGATGTCGTTCATCATCGAGTGGTTCATCGCCGCCAGCATCTGGCGGTCGAGATAGTTCAAAAGGGCCACGGGCACGAGCAACGCAACCACCAACCACGCGGTGCGGGCCAGCGAGGCGGAAGCAGCGTCTTCCGTTTCGAGTGCGGTAGGGAGGCGGGTTGACATGGGCGACTACGGGACTCGAGGTGGATTGCGCGAAGAAGCGTTTGGTGCTGCTGCGTACTGAGTACCCGGTACTGTTGGGCTGATACTTTCTCGGTGTGCGTCACGCAACCCGAGCCGCCATGCACGGCGTTCCCCGAACACCACGCTTTGCCCTCTTGCGGCGTTCTCCAAGCACGCCAGCATATTATGCCTCGCGCAGCGAAACGCCGAAAGCCCCGAGCCGCATCAATACTGAGTTCCAAGGGCTGGATACTCAGTACCCCGTGTGCTCCAACGTCCCCCTTGCTTTCTGCCCTCCGCCCTCTGTATCGCGTCCCCACCGGCTCCCCAAGGAGATCTACTTTGGGCCTGCCCCGTGCGTACTTGCCGGCCGCTTGTCGCGTACGCGCACGACGATGTCGTCCCAATCCTGATGGCCTTCGCTGCGGTCCTCCAGTCCTTTCCCCGCATCGTCCTTGCCGTTGGGCCCGACGCTGTACAGCACGTAGCCGGCGCCTTCCCGGTTGTAGTGCAATTCTCCGTCGGTGAAGACGTCCTTGGGAACACGATCAGCGCACTGGGGCG
>CAZFKF010001584.1:0-1536 GCA_964518805.1 uncultured Planctomycetaceae bacterium
GCCATTCGGCGGCGTTGAAATGGCAGCCGTCGGTGCATTCGGCGGCCAGGATCGCGATGTCCAGCGTTCGACAGAGTTTCTCGTAGGCCAGCAGGTTGAACTCCCGCATGGGCTCTTCCAGCCAGAGGTAGTCCGCTTCTTCCATCGCACGCCCCAGACGGATCGACTCTTCGAGCGTATACCCGGCGCTGCCGTCGAGCATCAGTTCGACCCCGGGGCCGACGTGCTGGCGCATTTTGCGCACCAGATGGATGTCGTCTCCGATGCGTCCCCACACATGAAGCTTGATCGCCTTATAGCCCCTTTGCAGGCAGCGATCGGCCAAACGAAGGTAGTCGTCCAAGGAGTCCATGGTGACCGTGCTGGCATAGGCCTTGGCCCGGGTCTTATGCCCGCCCATGGCCATATAGGCCGGAACACCCGCCGACTTGGCTGCGATGTCCCACAGGGCAACGTCGAGATATCCCAACGCATACATGGGGAATTCTTCGAGACGGTCGCGTTCCCAGACTTCGTACCAGATCTTCTCGCGCATCAGCGGATCCGCTCCGACGAACATCGGCCCGAAGCACCGCCGGACCAGATCGCCGACGATCGCGGGATGGGAGAGCCAAACGAGGCCGTCGATTCCGGAATCGGTGGTGACGCGCAGCAACGACTCGCGCCCCTTGCCGCCGGGGCATCCGATCAACCCGTCGCGCCACCGGAAGGCGTGCGACTCGGTCTCGTACTGTTCGATCTCGAACCCCGTGATCTTCATGGCTTGCTTCCTTTCGCTACAGCATACAATGGGAGTCGGCGAGGAGCTGGACGCAGGTCGTGTTTCAGCATAACGTCTGAAAGGACATGCTGAAGCATAACCGACGCAGGCAGTCTATGGAAAGCATCCTTGCTCGGGCTATCGACGCGGGGAATTGCCACGGATATAGTGGCGATGTCGCCCGCGCCGACGACGAGCCCCGAAGCCCATCAATACAAGGAATTCACCATGCAGCGACGGGACTTTATGGCCCACACCGCGGCGGGCCTTGCCGCCTTGGCCGCGTCCGGCCCTGCGGACGCCGCCGAACGCCAGACGCGGCCGGTTCTCGCCCCTGCCGATCTCCGCGCCAAGTTGCAGCAGTGTCTCGGCGGGCCGTGGCCCGAGCCGTGCGATTTGAAACCAATCGTGCGCGAATCGACGCAGAAAGACGGCTACCGGTTGGAATCGGTCACCTACGAAGTCGAGCCGGGCGATCGAGTGCCGGCATTCGTGCTCGTGCCCGACGGCGTCAACCCCAGCCATTCGGCTCCGGCCGTGGCCGTGTGGCATCAGCACAACGGGGCGTACCACCTGGGCAAGGTGGAACCGGCCGGGCTGGCGGGCAGTCCCATGCACCACACCGGCGTGGCCTTGGCCAAGCTGGGCTACGTGGTCGTCTGCCCCGATGCCCTCTGTTTCGGCGAGCGGCGGTGCAAAGAGCTTGAAGGCGGCAACTTCGAGCGATTCGAGTTCCTGCGTTACGTCGTGGCCGGCAAATGCATGGCCTGGAAGAA
>CAZFKF010001585.1:0-1534 GCA_964518805.1 uncultured Planctomycetaceae bacterium
CAATATTGGTCTGCACCGCCTCGAACGGGAAGTACTCGCAGGTGGGCACCTGCTTGAGCGCAGCGGCGCTGAAGACGACGTCCGCGGTGCGTATGACCGACGCGACCGAATGATAATCGCGCACGTCGCCGATCACGAATTCCAGCAGTTCCTGGGCGTTGTGGTACACGATCTCGTCGGTGGAAACGCGGCCGTTCTTGTACTTCAGCCGCATCTCGTGCTGTTTGGCCTCGTCGCGGGAGAATACCACGATTGATCGCGGCTGGCCAATCTCACCGGCCAGAAGGCGCCGCACAAGCACTTTGCCGAGGGAACCCGTTCCGCCGGTCACTACCACACGCTTCCCTCGAAGATTCACTTCTTTCTCCAATCGTCATAGGGAGTCGGATCGTCGCACATCTCGCGGATCATTTCTGGCCAGGCCGGAGGCACAAAGCCGGTCATCGCCCGAAACCGCGACGAGTCCAGGCTGCGATCACACGTGAAAACATCGTCGGGCTCAATCTCGATCCCGAGATGGCAGGTCTCGTTTACCAGCTTGAGAAGCTCGTACTTGTCCATGGGCTCGCTGGAGACGTGGTACACACCGGCCAGGTGAGGATGTTTTTCCAACACCCGGGCCACGATGCGAGCCATCGCCAGGGTGGTAAACCCGCTGTAAATCGCCCGCCGGTAGCCTCGCACGCGGCCTCCGCGGTTGCCGCGGTTGCCGCCTTGTCCAAAGAACCACTCGACCAGCCCCGTCGCGCTATTCAGTTCCCTGCCGATGATGGACGTGCGGAGCGTTAAGCACCCCGGTCCCATCACCTCACCCAGGAACTTCGTGCGTCCGTAAAGGTCTTCCGCATCCGAGGCGTCGCCCTCGCTGTACATCCCCTTGCGCCCCGAGAAAACGCAGTCGGTGCTCACGTGGAGAAGTCGCGCGTCAATCGCGCGGCAGAGGTTGGCGAGACGATGAGGAAAAAGCGAGTTAATCGACAGGCTGATCACCGGATCTTTGGCCGACGGAAGCTGCTTGATAATGCCGATGCAATTGACGATCGCGTCCGGCCTTGCCACCGCTGCCGCACGGATGACACTGTCGAAATACGACGCCTCAACGTTCTCGATGATTCGGTCGGGATCAAGTAGGCCATACCGTGCCACCTCGTGGCCGGAGCCGCGAACCGTCACCCAAACGTCAAACCGCTCCTTGAGCGTCTGGCAGAGCTTGTGGCCGAGCATGCCCGTGCCGCCCAGGATCAGGACTCGCATCATCACGCCGCCTTTTCCTTCTTCGCCCAATCCACGTATTCCTTTAGGCCCGCGTCCAGCGGCACCGTGGGCTCAAAGCCCAGTGCCTGCCGAGCCGCGGAGACGTCGGCCAAACTGTGGCGCACATCGCCTTTGCGCTGACGGCCATGCTCCACGGCCGGTTTCATTCCGCCAGCGTCGCGCAAAAGTTCCACCAGGCGGTTGATGGTCACTCGGGTCGCGCTGCCGATATTGAACGCGCCACAGACGCCCCGCGACATTCCGGCCAAGAGATTGGCCC
>CAZFKF010001586.1:0-1533 GCA_964518805.1 uncultured Planctomycetaceae bacterium
ATGCCGACCAGTCCGCCGCCGACCACCGACCAGACCTCCACCGCCCCAAGCGTCTCGACCCCCTGGCTCAAGGCAACCGCCACGGCCCGCCACGTCTGCGCGGCCGGGGCGGGAAACTGGTCGGTGCCGAGCACCGACGCGTTGGGCACCAGGATCCGAAAGCAGAGCACGGTCACCACGGTGCCCACGAAGATGCCCGCAAACTGGGCCAGGAACTGCTTGCGCGGGTTGGCGCCCAGCAGGTAGCCGCTCTTAAGGTCGTTCAACAGATCGGCGGCCGAGATGGCCGCGCCGGAGGTGATGTTGGCGCTCATCAGGTTCACGTCCATATTCCCCGGATTGAGGCCGCCGAAAATGAGCTGCGTGACCTTGCCCATGGCCCCGATCGGCGTGGTGTTGGTTTCTCCGGTCACCCGGCATGCCACCACGGCCAGGAAGAAGGAGAGAAGGACTGCGAGCGTGCTCTGCCAGTAGGGCATGCCAAAGGTTGCGTGCGCCATCCAAGCCAAGCCCACCAGGGAAAAAACCTGTCCGGCGACAAACCAGGAACTGGGCGTCTCGATCGATTCCACACCGCTTGGCCGGGCCGCTGCGGGGGCGAACATCGTTCCCAAGTCACGGAATGCCCGGATCATGCTCCGCCATTGCAGGGCGAAGGTCAGCAGCCCGGACGTGACCATGCAGGCGACGCCGCCCCAGAGCGTCCATTGCACCACGTCGCGGAATCCCGACCCGGTGATCACCCCCTGATGCTGCGCGATGGGAACGAACACGGCCCAGCACAGGGTTGCGCCCACGAACATGCTGATCGATACCCGAAGCCCCGTCAAGGCGCCGGCGGCAAGGAAGATGGGGTCCCAAACGAACAGCACGGTGCGGCCCATCCACGCCTCGCCGAATACGGTCTCATTGAACCGCTTGACCAACTCGCTGATCGAATAGGGTTCCAGCCGCGTGCTGACAAGCCTCAGGCCGTCGGCCCAGAACTGGCTCACGGCGGCCAGCACGCCGGCGATTCCCAGCGCCTTGGCGGGCCCGGCGGACTGCTCGCCGCGCGCGTGCAGGGCGCGGAGAGTCTCGGCGGCCGCGGTGCCGTCGGGAAACCGGAGCTGTTCGACGTTGATCATCTGGCGTTTCATGGGGATCGCCATCGTCACCCCAAGGACCGCCAGGAAAAACACCCAGCCCAGCATGATCGGAATCGGCAGCGACTCGCCGTGCAGCATGACGTACGCGGCGAACGCCGAGACGAGCGTGCTGCCGGTCGAGTAGCCGGCCGCGCTGACCGTCGACTGCATGCAGTTGTTTTCCAGGATCGTCATCTCGGTGCGGACCAGGCCGAGCTTGTACAGACCCGTCCAGATGGCGTAGGAGAGGATGCAGGCCGTGATGGCAACGCCGAATCCCCAGCCGGCCTTGAGCCCGATGTCGAGGTTGGTCAGCGACAAGACGCCCCCCAGCGCCGCCCCCATCAGCACCGCCCGCCACGTGAGCTGGGACATGCAGTCGCCGCGGCCCCTGTAGACGTTCTCG
>CAZFKF010001587.1:0-1526 GCA_964518805.1 uncultured Planctomycetaceae bacterium
CCGGTCCCAAACGAGCTTCAACCCGATAATTATGTATGGCGTCCCCGGAAGTCCGTTTTATGGCGTCCCCGGAAGTCCGCTTAGTCACGCGACCACGCATCCTCAACACCTGAGCCGCAGCACGCCCATGATTTTCTCCTTTGGCCAGTCCGAGCACGAACGCATCGAAGTCGCTGTCCTGGGCTACGAGCGAGCGCCGGTCGGCGAGTACCATGACGACAACTGGCTGAAGGTCGAGATTCGGGTCGGCGTCGGCGGCTTCCACGGCACCGTCGATGCAGCGATCCTCACGGACGAATTGGCTGCCTTTCTCAGGCAGTTGCGTCCGCTCTTTGAGAGCCTTCGGGGCATGGCTGAGTTCACGACGCTGGAAGGGCAGTTGCATCTGCGGTTGGCCGGCGATGGCAAGGGGCACATCGAGTTGGTTGGCGACGTGGCGGACCAGGCGGGCATTGGCAATCGGCTGCACTTCACCCTGGACTTCGACCAATCCCAGTTGGGGGCGTCGATTCGCGAGCTTGAGACGGTCGTAGCCGCGTTTCCTATCCGTTCGGCCTGACACCGGGAGCCACCGAGCCAGTGTGAGTCTTAGGGTCAGTGTGAGTCTTAGTGTGAGTCTTACGGTCAGAGCGCATTTAGACGATAGGAGGTACGGCACGTCCCGGTGCTGTCGTCTAAAGGCGCTCTGACCCCACGGGCTGACTGGAGGTAAATCTCAAAGCTCATGGTAACTATGATCCGATGCCCTTGCGCTCGGCCAGGAACAGCGGCATCAGCCGTAGGATGGTTCTTCGTTCAGGGTTCCGTTCGTGAACTTCCTCAAGAAGTCCGCCAATGATGATGCCACCTCAAGCCGGAGCCGCTGAATCTCCGAGAGAGACGCATCTTCCCCAATCACTTCATGCGAGAACAAGACTACGGGATGGTGCCCCGCCGTGGTGACGACATTGGTGTCAACGCAATAAGCATCGCCATACACGGTGCTAGCAAAGACGATAAAACCGTGCGGCGAAAGGGCACAGCCGGGAACGGCGTCAGTGTTCTCGATAATCGCGTTCTCGATTGACCAGATGCGCTGTTTCAGTTCAATGCAGTTCTCGGGTCCGCATTCACGATACAGATCGAGAAGCTCGTCAGGAAAGCCTGCTGTTTGGGCACGCTCCAAATCTTCGACGGAAGCGGGACCGGGGACGGGAGAACCTTCCTGCCTCAGTTTGGCAATCAAATCGCGGATGGTGTCCTTCATTGTCTTCCCCGGCCAACGGAGTTCTAATTGCATCCAATGTCAACAACGCGCGCCACGACGGGCGAAGCCCCGACGATTAGGTGGCGACGCCATTGTACTCCAGAGATAGCAGGTTCTCAAACCGCAATGAACGGCCGCGTCGGCCGCCCACCTTCTTGACGCCCTTGGCCGGGACGGGAAGGCACTTTGCCGACAAGGGGCGAAGAATCGAGAAGCGAAGGGCAACAGGACCGGGTGGCCCCGGGCGGTTTCCCGCCCGGGGCTCCCACAGACCCGAACG
>CAZFKF010001588.1:0-1524 GCA_964518805.1 uncultured Planctomycetaceae bacterium
CCCTCGACCTGATCGCCGAGGCGGTCGGCAAGGCCGGCTACGAGTTCGGCAAGCAGGTGTTCATCGCCTTGGACCCGGCCGCCAGCGAGTTCTACAACGCCGAAACGAAGCGCTACAGTGTTGACGGAAAGCAGATCACCTCGGCGCAACTGGTCGACCTGTATGCCTCTTGGGTCGACAAGTACCCGATCTGCTCTATTGAAGACGGTTTTGCCGAAGACGACTGGGACGGCTGGAAGGCCATGACCGAGCGGCTGGGCAACAAGATCCAACTGGTGGGCGACGACCTGTTCGTGACCAACACCAAGCGGCTCCAGCGCGGGATCGACGCCGGCGTGGCCAACAGCATCCTCATCAAGGTGAACCAGATCGGCACGATCACGGAGACCATTGAGGCCATCGAACTGGCCCGGCGCAACGGCTACACGAGCGTCACCAGCCACCGCAGCGGCGAGACCGAAGACGCCACGATCGCCGACCTGGCCGTGGCCATGGGCACCGGCCAGATCAAGACTGGGTCCGCCTCGCGCACCGACCGCATGGCCAAGTACAACCAGTTGCTGAGGATCGAAGAGGCCCTCGGCGCCGCGGCCGTTTACGGCGGGAAGTTGTTCCCGAAAACGAAGTGATGGAAAAGTAGTGATCGGTGGATAGCGGCCGGTGGCGCGAGGCTCGCAGCCCCCGCCCCGACCGACCTCCGACCTCCGACCTCCGACCTCACCCCCATGATCATCTTCCTCGAAAGCCCCTGGCCGTGGATCTTCCTGGGGATCGTCGCCGAGGCTGTCTTAGCGGCAATTCTGGTGACCACGCGGCAGGGGAGACTGCTGTGGGGAATGCTCGGCGTGCTGGGCGTTGCGGTCGCCGGTCTGGTCGTGGAACGGCTGGTGGTCACAGAACGCGAGCAAGTGGCGGCGACGATGGAAGGAATCGTCGCCGCCCTGAACGCCAACGCCTTGGACACGCTGCTGAGCCGATACGTCGCGCCCGACGCCGGCGTGACGCGCGGCCGCGCCTCCTGGGCCCTGGAGCGGATCGAGATCCAGAGGGCCAACTACCACAATCTTCGTGTGGAGGTCAATCACTTGACCAGCCCAACCACCGCCATCGCCGAATTCGACGGCGGCGTGGACTTTCGCGACCGCAAGGGTGAATTTCCCTACGGGCACTACCGGGCCCATTTCGTCGTCGAGTTGGAACTCCGCGACGGCCAATGGCTGGTCACCGATCACGTCGAATACGATATGTTCGGCGGCCAGCATCAGGACGAGCGGTACTGAGAGGGAGTCGGCGGTCAACGGTGGGCAGTAGACTGAGGGCGGTGGGCAGGTCGTCTGACGCGCCCCGACGCTCTGCCAAGGGCGCCGTCGCAGTGACTCGTCATCGACCGCGCCCATCGAACACCCTGGACGGCCCATGCCACAAGCCCACCCCATCCTCCGTCCGATGCTACAGCTATCGTCTCAATGCGCTCTGCCCCCAAGACTCCTCCTGTTCCGGTCTTCCGGCGGACGAGTGTGCAGT
>CAZFKF010001589.1:0-1521 GCA_964518805.1 uncultured Planctomycetaceae bacterium
GGAACATGCCCAGAGAAATCAGCGGGCCCGACTGGCTCCCCAGATCGCTGATCAGCAAATAGAGGTCGATGCGTCCTCCCGTTGCCTCAGCGGCCCGAGCGTAGTCTTCCTTGTAGAAATCGGTGAATTTGCGGCAGAGAAAGTGGCTCCATTCGGGCTGTTCGGCCATGTCGACGAACATGCCCTCCCAGCCGCGGACCAGGGCCGGCCGCTGCCACACGTCGGCGAACCCATAGAAGATCGCGTGGTCCTCGTACCGGCGGCACTGCGCGGCGAGGACCGAGTAGTCGAACAGGTCGTGCGTCGGCCAGGAGAACTGCTCCAAGTCGGTGAGGCTCTTCGCGTCGGCCAGCGCCCCGCGCGAGTCTTCGCGCGTCTTGCCCCACGCGGTCTGCTTGTAGACGTAACGTTCGCCCCAGTAGTTTTCGTACAAGCCGCCGCCGAGGTCCCGTTCCTGCGGCCCGGGCAAGTCCAGGTGCCGCACGTCAACGCCCAAGTCATCGAGCAGGCGGTCCTTGTCCGTGTGGCCCACATGGGCGAAAAGACGGTTCCACGTGCAATCCTCGGCCCAGAAATCGCACGGAGTGCGATCGGGCTGGCGGTGGCTCAGTGCGGTAAGAACGCGCTCGCGCGGGATCATTCGGCGTATCCTCCACGAGGATTCTGAGGCACGCCGAGGAGAGCGTCAAGGGGGGCGTGACGTTGCGGAACGATGCCGCCCCGGCCAACTCGTTGCGGGTTAGACGTTGAACTGGCCAACGACGGAACGCAGTCTGTCGGCTAGTTCGGATAGATTCTGCCCTGTGGAATGGGTCCGCGACGCGCCCTCGGAAGCGAGCTTGGCCGCCTGGTCCACGCCCACGATCGTGCGGCTGATTTCCCGGCTTGCCGAGGCCGATTCCGCGACGCCTTGGGCCACCGTCTTGGCGGCGGTTGACGACTGAGAAACGTTCTTGGCGATTTCCTTGGTCGTGATGCTTTGCTCCTCGACGGCCGAGGCGATGGTTCGCGAGAGGCCGTTGACTTGCCGGACGACCTCGCTGATGTCGCCGATCGAGCGCGTGGCGTTGTCCGTGCAATCGCGGATGCCGACGATGCGATTGCGGATGTCCTCGGTGGCGGTGGCCGTTTGTTTGGCCAGCTCTTTGACCTCGGTCGCCACGACGGCAAAGCCTTTGCCGGCCTCGCCGGCCCGGGCTGCCTCGATCGTGGCGTTCAAGGCCAACAGGTTCGTCTGGTCGGCGATCTCCTCGATCACCTGGATGACTTTGCCGATCTGCTCGGCAGCGTTCTGGAGGGCGCCGATCTGCGTGTTGCTGGCCGTCACGAGTTGTTCGGCGTTGTCGGCCACGCCGGCGGCTTGCTCCGCGCTCTTGGCCACCTCGGAGATGCTGGCCGTAAGCTCTTCCACGGCCGAGGCCGCGACGCGGATATTCTGCGACATCTGCTCGGTCGACGCCGCCATCGTCGTCATGTTCGTCGACATTTGCTCCGCGGCCGAGGCCACGCACGCCGATTGGC
>CAZFKF010001590.1:0-1520 GCA_964518805.1 uncultured Planctomycetaceae bacterium
GCGACCTGAAACCCCCCGTCAAAGACGCCCGCGGCTTGGCCAAACTGGCCCTTGGCAAGGAAGCCAAGGTTGCGGCCTCCTCGTTGCTGCCCGGGCATGCCATCCATCAGATCGGCCACATCAACGACGGCCTGGCGGGCAACGACCATAGTTGGATCTCCAACGGCGAACCATCGTGGGCCGAAATCGACCTCGGCGGACTCTACTGGGTCTGTTCGGTCGCCTTTGGCAACGATTCCTCCGGCCGCTTTGGCGACCGCGCCATCACCGACCTCCGCATCCTTGTCGCCACGGAGTACCAGGCCGATTCCGCCTCGCCCGCCTGGAAGACGGTCGAGCGTCAATCGGGCGGCCCGGCGATCCGCACGCGCCGGGAATTCGCGTTCCAACCGGTCCAGGCCCGATGGGTTCGCGTGGCGATCGACGCCGCAGACGGCGGTTCGGCACGGATCGACGAGCTGGAGGTCTACGGCCAGAGAGCTCCGATCCCGGCGGACAAGGTCGGACCGCTCACCGATGCCGTGGCGTCCGCAATGCGCGCCAGCACGAACGTTGAAGAAGGGCTCTGGAACGCCCTGGTCGGCGAGGAGCATGCCTGGTTGAAGACGTTTGGCCGGGCCGACCTGGATCCGAGCCTCGTGCCGTACAACGGGCGCGTCAAGGAATATCCGCGGCATGCCGGCGACGACTTTCTGCCGTTGCCGCCGTTGGCCGCTGTACCCAAACTGGACGGCAAATTGGACGATCCATGCTGGGCCGCGGCGTCGCGCGGCGTGGTCCGAGTGGCGTCGCCGGGTGATCCGCGGCAGAGCCCTCTGGTTGCCTCGTCGGTGACGGCCGGTTGGAACGGGGACGACCTGTTTCTTGCCATTCAGCCCGAGCGGCTCTTGAGCAGCCACGTGGCCGTGGTTTCGAGCACCAAGGGCGACGGCGCCGGCGTGCTGGCGGTCTCGGCCCAGGGGTTGGTGTGGAACCGTTATGAACCCGACGGCCCGACGGGCACGAAACTCGCGAAATCCACGCCGGTCGACGGTGTCTGGAGCCGGTCGACCGGCGTCTTCGAGGTCCGTCTTCCCCTAGCCTGGTTTCCGGAATGCCGGACGCAAGGGTTACGAGTGGGCTTGGGGTTGGGCGGAAGGCACGTGCACCGCGAAGGCCGGCCGGTAACCTTCGCCTTTTCTCCGCTTTCGGTTGCGCAGATCGGTCCTTGCATCGACCGGAAGTTTCGCGTCCGTCTTGCGGGTGCGGCGAGTGTCCGGCTGGCCGGAAATGCACCGGACTTGAAGGACGGCCTGACACTCGGGCCCGGCCAGCAGAGAGAACTGACGCTGACCGCCGAGCGAGGGCCGATCGGCCCGCAATATGCCCTTCAGATCGAGGAAGACGGAGGCGAGAAGTACTCGCTCCACCTGTTCTGCTACGATCCGCTGGAGCGAATCCTCACGCTCTTGGAAGCCATGCTCGACCGCTACGCGGCCAAGGGGCTCGACGTTGGGCACGAACGCGCCGCGGCGGCGGCC
>CAZFKF010001591.1:0-1516 GCA_964518805.1 uncultured Planctomycetaceae bacterium
AGCCGACGTCCGGGGCATTCGGATATGGAATTACAACGAGCCCAACTGGTCGAAGCTGGGTGTGAAGAAGGTGGCCGTCACGGCCGGCAGCGGCTCCGACGAACCATGTCCGATTTCCCTCGGCACATTCGAGTTGAAACCGGCCCCCGAATCCGCCGCACCGCCGGCCGATGGCTCCGATCCGCAAACGTTACCGGTCAATGCCAGGAACGCGCGGCTGATCCGGTTCGATATCCTGTCCAATCACAACGGCGCGACCTTTCCCACGCACGATGCCGGCCGCTATTTCGCGTTCGTCGGTCTGAGTGAAGTCCAGTTCCTCGGCGCGGACGGGCAGCCTATTCCAGGCGTGAAGATTCGGCGGTTCTCGGGCGAGTTGGATATCCCGGGCCTGTGCAGCCGCCAGGCGGTCAATCTAGTCAACGGCTCCGGCCTGCTGGCCCAAGGCTGGAACCTTCAGGGACACCCGTTCTACTCGGACGGCGTGGCCTACACCGAGCAGTTCCACGTGCCAAGCCCCTCTGGTCGCTACCTGGTCGAACTTCCCGCGTGGATGGGCAGCGTGGCCAAGGTGAGCGTCAACGGCAAGCCAGCCGGCTACATTGCCTGGCGCCCCTGGCAATGCGACGTGACGGAGCTGATCCAACCAGGCCAGAATTCTGTCGAAGTGATCGTGATTGGCACGCTGCGGAACACGCTTGGGCCGCATCACGCGGGTCCCTCCACGGGGATCGTCACACCGCACATGTTCAATCAGGCCCCTGCGTCCGGCCCACCGCCGGGCGAGCAATACACCTCGATCGGCTACGGGCTGTTCCAGCCATTCGTGTTGAAGAACGAGGAGTGACCGGCGAGCCGGATATCACGGTCGCACGGCAAGACGACTCAAGACCTGCCCAAGGAGGCAACATCATGCAATACACGTATCTAGGTCGGACCGGCGTGACCGTGTCTCGGCTTTGTCTGGGCTGCATGAGCTATGGCGATCCCAAGTGGCGGCCCTGGGTGCTTGACGGAGCGGCGGCCATGCCGTTCTTTCGGAAAGCCGTCGAGAGCGGCATCAACTTCTTCGACACGGCGGACGTCTATTCGCTGGGGGCCAGCGAGGAGATCACCGGCAAGGCCCTGCGAACCTATGCCAAGCGCGAATCGGTGGTGCTGGCAAGCAAGGTCTTCAACCGAATGGGAGACGACCCGAACATGGCGGGCCTCTCCCGCAAGCACATCCAGCAAGGCTGCGAGGCGAGCCTGCGGCGTCTGGGAGTCGAGACGATCGACCTGTACCAGATCCACCGCTTCGATCCGCATACGCCGCTCGACGAAACACTGGCGGCGCTGGATCTGTTGGTCCGGCAGGGCAAGGTGCGTTACCTGGGGGCAAGTTCGATGCCTGCCTGGCGTTTCGCGCAGGCCCTTTCGCTCTCGGAGCGAAACGGCTGGGCCAGGTTCGTCAGCATGCAGAACCACTACAACCTGGTCTACCGGGAGGAGGAGCGAGAGATGATCCCGCTTTGCC
>CAZFKF010001592.1:0-1516 GCA_964518805.1 uncultured Planctomycetaceae bacterium
CCTTAGCCGCGGGTCGGCATGATTACGCGTTGTGGCCGCATCGCATGCCGACCCGCGGAGTACCGCGTGACGGCATGCCACACATAAGCATTGTCGGTCTTGTCTTTCAACATGTATCAGGCGACACTTACTGATTCGCCGGCGCTAATTACAGTCTCCCTTGAGCAACTCGATCCCGTTGCCCGTTCCGAGGTTGCGCGAGTACTGCTTCTTCTCGGGGCTGTTCCAGTGTTCGTGGACACCCAGGCTCCGGAGCGCGGTGCCGTCGGCCTCGGGATCGTAGCGGGTCCCAGAGGGCGGGCGGTTGGCCAGTGCTGCCTCGTGCAAGTAATTGTCGACGGCCCCGACCATGCGCGTAGCCGTCTTCTCGGCCGCAAAAAAGTCTACGGCCACCGACTCGATCGCCACGGGATCCTGGGAGACAAAAAGGCTGGCCGTCCAATGTCCGTTGAAGGGCGGCGACTGCCACTTCTGGGCCGGCACCGACTGGTGCGGGGCAGCGTAGAAGCCTTCGATCAGGTAGAGAATCGTCTTGCCGCCGAGATCCTTGTGGCCCATCAGGTCGACCAGGGGATTGTACGTTCCCATGGGCCGGGTCTCGGTCATGATCGCGTCGTGCATGTTGCTCGGATTCCAGCCATGGTAGGAGCGGTTCGGGTCCGCGCCTTCCCGATACACCGAGCCGAAGTGATTCTTAGCGCACAACGTCACTGCGGCCAGGCTATGCCCCTTCAACAGCGCCGCGTTGATCAGGTACGTGGCCCCGGTCACGCAGGCGGGCAAGTAGGTCTTGCCGCTGTCGGGCGTGCTGGAGTCGCCGAAGTGGATCGCGACGTTCTTGTCGGGCTCGATTCTGAACCGCCCCTCACTGCCATCCTGATCTTCGAACCGGATAGCGGGAAACTCGTTGTGGGCCGGCACAAAGATCGAGTCGTTGACCCACCGCGAGGCGTCGTAGACCACGATGTCGCTTTCGCGCACGCGGGCCTCTTTGACCAGTTGCCGCAACAGCGCCAAGGTCAATTGCGGCGTGTTGTAGGGGCCCATGGCGGGGTCCTGGGTGCGTTTCGCGCAGTTCAAGTTGAGCTTGATGGCCACGCGCTCGCCTGGCCGGTAGCCGGCGTCCCCTCGCCCATGCGTGCGGTTGAAATGCCGGAACAAGGCGGCCCAGGCCTCGGAGTCGGATTTGGCGCCGGTCAGCATCAGCAGCGATTTGCGGAGCATCTGCTCGGCCCGGACCGGATCGGTCGACTTGTCGTCGAGCCAGGCGCTGCCCTTGGTGTCTCCATCCCATTGGGCGACGCGCGGGTCATGCATCCAGACCACTCGCCCGGGGAAAATACCTTGGGCCTCGCCGACGGGCTGATTGGATGGCTCCGGCGGCGTCCAGCGAGCCGCGGTGGGAGCCGCCGGATCGGCCGCCCAGGTGCCGCACAGCGCCACGCTGAAGACCGTCAGGCCGACCAGGCCGACAACGCCCGTAAGTCGCCACTGGCCGGAACGGCCGAACCATCGG
>CAZFKF010001593.1:0-1515 GCA_964518805.1 uncultured Planctomycetaceae bacterium
GTGTCGTACTACCGCAGCCAACTACCCCGCGCTGGCTGCGACGACCACCTGAGAAGGCTCGCCTGAGAAGAAACTCGAAGGATTCGGCCCAACCGCGCGCAACCGTCAACCACCTCGGCACTCCCCGGCGGGGAATAACCGCGGCAGTCGCGCAGACTGCCCAATCTGCCCATGGTTGAGAGAAACGTCATCCATTCGGAGTGCCATTCCGCCGCAGAACGGACCGCAGGCCGCTGACGGCTGCTCCCCCCCGCCCTCGGTTGCGCCGCCCATTGCGGACAGAGCGGGACAGAATTCCCGCCCATCCATCGCGCGACCCACCGTAGAAGCGTTACGATCCAATCCATCGGGAATTCGACTCCCAAGCTCCGAACGGCTCTAACTACCAAGTTTCTTACTGCCTGGTGCCGCTTGTGGAAGCGGGCAGGCCATTGCCTTCTGTCAGGTGCCCTTCTCGGGCCACCCGAGACACTCACTGCCAACCTGTTAAAATAGTCCTTATCCAGGTGTGTCTAGACTTTCAGCCTGGACACTATTCCATTATTACCGCAATCCAATTACGACGCAACCGGACATCGCCCCGATCGATCCGAGATAAGGTTTTTGCGTCGCGTAAGTTAGGGCGACGCGTATTACGCCGATGAGGGCCAAAATGAGCAGTATTCGGACCAGGCACCATTTCGAGGATCGGCTGGCCGAAGCGTGGCCGCCGGCGTCTTGGGGGGGGTATTGCGTCCTGCTTGCCGTTTCCGGTGGGCCGGACAGCATGGCCTTGCTCCGCGCGATGCACGCCCTCGCTTCCCCTGGGCCAAGCCGGCTCGCGGTGGCCCATTTCAACCATCGACTCCGCGGCCGGGAATCCGATGCGGACGAGGCGTTCGTCGCCGAGTCGGCCAAGAGACTCCATCTGCCCTGCGAGACCGGGCATCCCCCACGCGAGACAATAACCCCGTCAGGTGGGGAGGGTTTGGAGGCTGCCGCACGCCGGGCCCGCTATCGGTTTCTCACCCACGCGGCCGCCAGGCTCGGGGCACGGTTTGTGGCGGTCGCGCATACCGCCGACGATCAGGCGGAGACCATCCTCCATCGCATCGTCCGCGGGACGGGCATCGATGGCCTTTCTGGAATGTGCCGGGCCCGACCGCTGTCGGAAGCCACGACCCTCATACGTCCACTTCTGGGGTTTCGCCGTGCAGAAGTCCGGAGCTACCTCGACGACATTGGCCAGCCGTACCGGCTCGACGCCACGAACCTCGATCTCCGCCGCACGCGCAGCCGCATCCGCCACAGCCTCTTGCCCGAATTGGCCGCGAATTTCAACCCCGACGTGATCGGAGCCGTTCTGCGACTGGGAAGCCTTGCTGGCGACCTCCAATCGGTGGTCCGAGGGATCGTCGACCAACGGTTGGAACACGGCCTGGTGAGCTGTGACGCCGACGAGGTATGTCTTGATACGAATCGCCTGAAGGAGACGCCACGGTATCTGCTGCGGGAGTTGTTCATCGAACTCTGGCG
>CAZFKF010001594.1:0-1515 GCA_964518805.1 uncultured Planctomycetaceae bacterium
CGCGCCGGTCCTCGGCTTCGCGGGGCCGTTGCTGGCCTGGATCGGCATCCGCACGGGCCGCGAGGCGCTGGCGTTCGGCGGCTCGTCGATCGGCGCGGTCGGCATCATCGCCACCGTGGGCCTTTCGATGTTCCCGTTCATCCTGCCCAGCTCGATCGACCCGGCCTCGAGCCTGACGGTATGGAACGCCTCGTCCAGCCATGTGACCTTGTTCATCATGCTGGCGGTGACAGTCGTGTTCCTGCCGATCGTGCTCATCTATACCGCCTGGGTCTACAAGGTGCTGTTCGGCCGCATCACGCTGCGGGATGTCGACACCAATCCCGACTTCTACTGAAAGGACGGTTTCAATGTGGTATTTCAGTTGGGTCTTGGGAGTTGGCCTCGCCGTCGCGTTCGGCATCCTCAACGGCATGTGGCACGAATTTCATTCCGACCCCGATGATGACGCAGCGGGCTGAGCGCCACGCTCATGAACTCAGCCCCCCATGCATCATAGCCTTGTCGCAGGGGCGACGATCACGCTGCCCAAGCCTGTGGAGCCGATATCAGGGACGACATCGAGCAATCGTTGCCGGCTGGAGAAGCGAACATTACGCATTCTCCGGACCCGGCTACAAGCTTGCATCCACAGCGGCCATAGGAGACTTTCATGCAGATCGCGGTGTTGACCTTCGACGGGTTCAACGAACTGGATTCGTTCGTGGCGGCAGCGATCCTCAACCGCATGAAAGCAAGGGGCTGGGCAGCGTATATCACGTCACCTACGCCGGAAGTCACATCCATGAACGGGGTCGTGACCCAGCGGCAGAAGCCGCTTGAGTTCGCCTCGGAGGCGGACGCTGTGTTGATCGGCAGCGGCATCAGGACGCGCGAGATAGTGGCCGATACCGAATTGCTGGCACGGATCGTCCTCGATCCCTCCCGTCAGCTTGTCGGCGCGCAATGTTCAGGCACGCTGTTGCTCGCAAAACTCGGCCTGATCGGAAGCTTGCCCGCCTGCACGGATCTGACGACAAAGCCGTGGGTCATCGAAGCCGGTGTCGAGGTGTTCGATGCCCCCTTCGTCGCGCACGGCAACGTTGCGACCGCCGGCGGCTGCCTCGCCTCGCAATATCTCGCGACTTGGCTGATCGCTCGCCTCGCGACGATCGCCGATGCGCGGGAGGCGATGCACTACATCGCACCGGTTGGTGAAAAGGAAGCCTATGTCACGCGGGCCTTGGCGGTCGTAACGCCATTCCTCTCGTTGACGGAAGCCGCCTGACCGACGAAATGGCTCATCGTTCGTTACCTTCCGGCATTCATGCTTGCGGACCATCTCCGGCGGGCGGCCCGAAGCGGTCGCACAGCATGTCGATCAGCTTGCGAACGCCATCGTCGGCGAGGCTGTAATAGATCGTCGTGCCGTCACGGCGGGTCTTGACGAGTCCCCCTTCGCGCAGCCGCCCCAGATGCTGGGACACGCTGGACTGCGATTGCTCGCACAGCTCCACCATCTGCCCGACGGCAAAT
>CAZFKF010001595.1:0-1514 GCA_964518805.1 uncultured Planctomycetaceae bacterium
ATGGCCAATCGCCGGCTCGCTCCCGACGTGGAGACGCTCTTCATGATCGCCGACGGCGATCTGGCCCACGTCTCCAGCTCGCTCATCAAGCAGATCGCCCCGCTGGCCGACGACGAGGCCTTGGCCCGCTTCCTCCCCCGCCAGGTCGTCAACGCGGTGCGGGCCAAGCTCCACCGACTCCGAGAGGCCCCGGCGCGCGAGTAGTGCGCAAGGCGTTCGAGGAGAGACGACGCCCTCTCGACGTTTTCGACGAGGGCTTTCGAAGCTCCGCTCCCTCGAGAAGCCGGTCAATTTCTCGCGGCAGGGCCGCCGGAGTCCTTGTTGAGATGGCGGCGGAGGAAGCGGGCCCGCTCGATGTTGCGGTCGGCGGTGTCGAGTTCCGAGCCGGAGAGTTTCTGGAGGTGGGCCGGCTGCGTCTGGATGAACAACTCGTTGATCGTCGGGATTTCGAGGTCTTCGATCAAGCCGAGGTTCACCCCCATGCGGACGCTGGAGAGCAGGTGCATGGTCTCCTCAGAACTGATCGTCTGCGCGGTGCGGAGGATGCCGTATGCGCGGCTTACCCGGTCGTGGAGGTTCTCTTGGCTCTCCTTGATGAGGAACTGCCGGGCGGTCCGCTCGTACTCGATGATCTTGGGGACGATGTCCACCACGTCCTTGATGAGCTTCTCTTCACTCTTGCCCAGCGTGACCTGGTTGCTGATCTGGTAGAAGTCGCCCATGGCCTGCGAACCCTCGCCGTAAAGGCCGCGGACCGCCAAGCTGATCTTCTGAAGGCTGCGGAAGACCTTGTCGATCTGCCTCGTGAGCACCAAGGCGGGCAGGTGGAGCATGACGCTGACCCGCATCCCCGTACCGACGTTCGTCGGACACGCCGTCAAGTACCCGAGACGGGGATGGAAAGCGAACGTGACCTTGCTCTCGATCATGTCGTCGACGCGGTTGATGACGTCCCAGGCCCTGGGCAGATCGAATCCACTCTGCATGACCTGGATTCGGAGGTGGTCCTCCTCGTTGATCATCACGCTCAGGGTTTCTTTGGGATCGATGGCCACGGCGCGGGCCCCCTGGCTCTCGGCGTGCTCGCGGCTGATGAGGTGTCGCTCGACGAGGAACTGCCGGTCGACAGCGCCCAGTTGCTCCATGTCGAGATAGAGCATCGTGTCGCCGTTTTCGGCTTTCGGAACGGCTTCGTGCAGCGCTTTCTCGATGCGAATCCGATCCTGCTCGGTGGCCCGGCTGATGAACGGAAAATCGGCCAGATTGCGGGCCAAGCGGATACGACTGGAAATGACAATATCGGCCTCCGGTCCGCTTCCGCGAAGCCATTCCCCTCGCTGTCGTGTCAGATCGTCTAGTTCCACGATATCCACCCAGATGATTCAGGACGTAATGCGCCCTCGCCCACAATCCGGCTTCCGTTCGCGGGCCGGGGAAGCCCGACGGCGCTCAGCAGGTTTCAGAATTCTCGATGCGTTGGATTTCGTCGCGAAGTTCCTTGGCCCGCTCGTAGT
>CAZFKF010001596.1:0-1513 GCA_964518805.1 uncultured Planctomycetaceae bacterium
GCGGATGCGAGATCTCCATCCTGGCCATCAACGAGAAGATCCTCGACGTGGCCGCGGCCTTCGACATCGTCCTCTGGCCGGTGGCCGTCGACGCCAAGGTCCGCGACATCGAGAAGATGCCCGACGGCTCGATCGACGTCTGCCTCTTCAACGGCAGCATCCGCACCAGCGAGCAGGAGTACATGGCCCAACTGCTCCGCAAGAAATCAAAGGTCCTGGTGGCCTTCGGTTCCTGCGCAAGCGAAGGCTGCATCCCCGGGCTGGCGAATCTCAATACCCGCAAGGAAGTCTTCGATTCCTCGTACAAGCAGGGCGGTTCCACCGAGAATCCCAAGGACGTCCGCCCGCAGCACGAGACGCCGATGCCTGAGGGCACGCTCCACCTGCCGGTGTTTTACGACACCGTGCGCACGCTCGAACAGACGGTGCCGGTGGAATACACCATCCCCGGCTGCCCGCCCGAGGCCGAAAACATCTGGGCCGCCGTGACGGCGATCCTGGAGAACAAGCTCCCCGCCCCCGGCTCGGTGATCGGTCCCAACACGACCGTCTGCGACGAGTGCCCGCGCAAACGCAGCGAAAAGAAGATCAAGAAGTTCTACCGCACCTGGCAGATCAAGCCGGACGACGAGACCTGCCTCTTGGAGCAGGGGCTGCTGTGCTGCGGCATCGCCACCCGGGCGGGCTGCAAGGCCCTGTGCCCGCAAGTCAACTCGCCGTGCATCGGCTGCCACGGCCCCAACGACGGCGTGTTGGACGCGGGCGCCCGGTTGATGTCCGCGGTGGCCTCGGTGATTGACTCGCAGGATCCGAACGAGATCGATCAGATCATCCAGGACGGCATCCCTGACCCGGTCGGCAGCTTCTACCGCTTCAGCCTGGCCGCCAGCCAGTTGCGCCGCAAGAAGCTCCCCGCCGGCAACGGTGCGAAGAAGTAATAGCAAGGGACGGGACGGAAGAGAAGGGAAAAGGAAAAGAAAGAAGGGGGGGAAAGAGAGAAGAAATACCTCCCTCTTTCCCATTCTTTTCCCTTCTCCTCCCCCAGAAAAGGAGAACACAAAATGAAGCGAGTCTCGATCGATCCGATTACGCGGCTGGAAGGGCACGGCAAGATCGACATCTTTTTGGATGACCAGGGCGAGGTGGCCAACGCCTATCTGCAGATCCCCGAGCTTCGCGGTTTCGAGCAGTTTTGCGTGGGGCGGTTGGCCGAGGACATGCCCAACCTCACGGCCCGCATCTGCGGCGTCTGCCCCGAGGCCCACCACATGGCGGCCACCAAGGCGCTGGACGCCCTGTTTCACGTCGATCCACCCCCGGCGGCCAAGAAGCTCCGCGAGTTGTTCTACAACATCTTCTTCGCCACGGATCATACGACGCACTTCTACGCCCTGGGCGGGCCCGACTTCGTGGTCGGCCCCACCGCCCCGCCCGCCGAACGCAACATCCTCGGCGTGGTCAAGAAGGTCGGCATGGACATCGCCGGCAAGGTCCTCAAGATGCGCCGCGACGG
>CAZFKF010001597.1:0-1508 GCA_964518805.1 uncultured Planctomycetaceae bacterium
GTGGTGGCCTACCTGACCAAGCCGGTGGGAATGGAGGGCCTGCTTTGGCACGTCAAGCCGGCCGTCGCTCAGTCGCGGAATCGGCGAGCCGTCACGGCCATCCGCGGTCGGCTGCAAACCTGCCTGGCGGATCTGAGTGTCGCCCAGTCGAAGCCGGTTCCTCGACCGGGCGGGAAGGACGAGTTGGTCTCAATTGGCACGATTCGGACCTTGGCCGCCTGCTTGTCGGAGTTGCTGGAACTCTGCGCGCGGTCAGGCGTGGACGGACGCGTGCTCGGCCTGTGCGAACTGCTCGACTGCCCCCAGCGTCCCGTTCACCGCGAGGCGATCGTCGACACTATTACCGTCCTCAAGAAGACCAAACAGACTTTCAAGTCCAAGGAACTCGCCGAATTGCGCACCAGACTCGAAGACTTGTTGGGATTGAGAGATTGATTCCAAGCCGTCTTTCGCGTCGAATCGTCATGACCGGACGTCGCGACGCGGGGGCTCGGCGAGCGACCGGCGATTGAGGCCGAAAACAACCGCCCCCCCCAGACGATTTCGCCGCCTAGGGCGTACAATGGTATCGTGTCCGGGAGGGATGAGAGACCGTCGAGCGACCTTGCGACGCCGGTCCACACCGGCAGGAGATTGCACTGCGGAAGCGGATGCAACGGTACGACGCAGTGTATTGCTTTCACGCGGGGCGAGAGACTCCCTGCCACAGAGTGCTCAGTACTCTCATAGGTGCGATCATGTCGTTTGCCGCGGAAATCGGCGATTGCCTCCGCTACCCGCTTCGTCTCCTCGTCTTCGCGGCGCTCGTATTGCCCGGGGGGCACTGCGCGGCGTGGGCCGTTCCGACGCCGGAAGGTCTGTTCTTCCGCACCGGCGACGCATTCACCCTCCAGCGGCTCGGCGTCAGCGAGGCCGAGGACAAGGATGCCCTGCCGGGATTCCGGCGGTATCCGTTCGGCGGGAGTTCGCTGCCGGAGTCCAGTATCCTGGCCTTCGAGGACAACGCCGAGTTCACGATGGTCGTGGGCGACTTGACCCGCCGGCGCGAGTCGGAACCGCGGCTCAAGGACGATTCCCCGCGCGTCCTCCGCCGCCTTCTGCTGCTCAAGCCGTCGACGCTCGTGATCGACGACGAGATCCGCAAGACGGCGTCGAGCAAGCGCCTTGCGTGGTCGCTGCAGACCACGGGCACGCCGAAGGTCAACGGCCGGCAGATCCGGATCGTCGAAGGCGAGCGGGAACTCGTGTTGCAGACGCTTCTGCCTCGCAATTTCCGCCTCTCGAAAACCGCGCGCAAGTCTGGGGTGCCGCAGGCCGGTTACCTGCTCGATGTGGCGCCGGAGGGCGAGCCGGACGAAGTCCGTTTCATCAACGTGCTTCACGTCCGCTTGGACGACGACAAGAGGCCGATTGTGCCCGCCGAAATCAACGAGCGGCAGGGGCCCGTGCGGCTGATCCTTCGCACGCTGGAGCGGACCTTCCAGCTCACGCTGCCGCGGTGGCGAGAG
>CAZFKF010001598.1:0-1506 GCA_964518805.1 uncultured Planctomycetaceae bacterium
TGACGATCCAGATGAGCCGGCCCGACCCGTTCAACCCCAACGACGGTTGCGGCGACGGCGAGGTCCAGGTCCATGCCGACGGACTGGTGGACAAGATCTACAGCCTGTGGAACCGGAACCCGATCACGGTGAGCCGGTCGTATATGGTCAGCTTCGGCAAAGAGAGCGTTCCGCCCCAGCCCAACCGGCCAGCCTATTGATCATCGAAGGAGATAAACCATGAGAAATGCCTCGATCCGTTGCCAGGCCGGCGGCGCCGCCGCCGGCACGATCAGTCTGCTGTTGGGGCTGCTGTCTTTGGGCTGCGCCCGGGAAGCCGGGGCTCCCAAGGCGGTGGCCCCGGCCTCCGCCAAGGTTCCGGCCGCGACCACTGCCGTCGCGGCCGCCGTCCAACCTGCCGCGGCGTCTGCGCCTGCCGAGGCGGCGAAATCCGCTCCGGCCCCCGCAGCGACTAAGGGGAGCGAGGAGACCGTGAAGATCGGCGCGTGCGACGGGGGGGCCCCCGTCGAAGTTCCCAAGGGTCTCAAGGGACAAGCCCTGGCCGATAGCCTGATGGACCAGTGGAAACGAAACCACCCGGAGGCGAACTGGGTCGCCGAGGAAAAGGAACGACACGCCCTCAAGCCGCCGGCCGACAATTCCGGCGTCCTCAAGGGCCCCCAGGGCAAAGGCCACCCGTATGGCAACTACACGGAGAAAGACGTCCTGACCTGGGCTCGGGAAACGGAGAAATTCGTGGCCGAGGGCTCGCGCATCTTCCACAGCGCGGACGCGCTCGGCAGCGCGGTTTCGGTCTCGTGCGACATGTGCCACCCGCATGCGGCCAACACCCACCCCGAGACCTATCCCAAGTACCAGGTGCAACTGGGCCGCGTTGCCTTGCTCCGCGACATGATCGATTGGTGCATCGAGAATCCGGTTCGCGGACAGCACCTCGACGCCAACAGTCCCGAGATGCGCGCCCTGGAGGCCTACATCCAGTCGCAGCGCAAGGGCGTCCCCATGAATTTCGGCAAGCACTGAGCCGCACCGCCGGAGTGCGACGGCTACTTGGACTTGCGTCGGGCGAGCATGCGGTCGATGCCGGCCTGCGGCGGAAGGGCCGCCGCGCCGCTTTGCATGGGGCGCCGGCAGGCGCGGATCAGCCGTTTCGCTTCTTAGCGGAGCCGGGATGCCGCCTCCGGAAGCGTCGTGAGGGGCTCGACGGCCGATACCTCGGCCCCCTTCGTCCCGGCGGGGAAATAGCTGGCGAAGAACTCGGCCATCGGACCGGCGAACACGGCCCGCTTCAGGTCGCCCCAGGTCTGCTGGTCGCCGGTGCAGTAGTAGACGTATGTCTTGCCGCCGATCTCGATCAGGTCCACGTCCGAATTGTTCGAGCCTTCCCCCGCGCCGGCTTCGAGGATCGGATTGCGGGGGCTAAGTTCCCACGTGGCCAGGTCCTTGGAGCGGGCGAGGAACGACACCCAGCCGTTGTGTCCGGGGATCGCGGCGTGCAGGTAGATC
>CAZFKF010001599.1:0-1505 GCA_964518805.1 uncultured Planctomycetaceae bacterium
CCACCCGGCAGATTGAATCGTGCGCCGCAGGAGCAGGCGCGACGGCGCTGACCGCGCTGTTGGGCTGGGCTGTGGGGCACTGGCAGACCGCCGCATGGGGAACGGCGTACGTTGCGATGGCGCCCCTCACGGCATGGTTGATGCTCTTGATGAGTCTGGCCGTTTGGGTACACCAGCGATGGGCTTCGACACCTGGCGATCGCGTCCTGAGCGCGCTGGCGGTAAGCGGGACGGGGGTGGGAAGCCTGCTGGTTATCGCGTCGCGTTCCCTGGATTTCGAGCTTCCGCTGGAACAATGGTTGGCGCCGGTCGCGGTGCACATTCAGGGTGCGCCGGTCGGCCGGATGTCCTCGCTGACGGCAGCCCTCTTCCTGGCCCTGGTGTTGGCGTTCTGGCTGGCGTCGCGGCAGTCGCGAGGAGGCGGTTTCGGACGACAGGTCGCGGCGTTGCTGGCCTTGGGCGTTCTTATGGCGAGCTCGGCGGTGGTTTTCAGCTACGTTGTGGGCGCCCCGTTGTTCTACGGCAGTCGGACCATTCCCGTGGCCTTCCCCACCGCGCTTTGTTTTGCCCTGCTGAGTTGGGCCCAACTCCTCGCTGGGGACCGCGACGCGTTTCCACTCTCCTGGTTCGTCGGCTCGTCGACGGAACCGTGGGGCAGGCCGTCCCGGCGGCTTGCGAGAGGTTTCATATGGGTCTTCCTGGGGCTTCTCGTGGCGGTCGGAGTCGCGGGAAGGGCCTATCTCACCCGGCAAATCGCCGAGTCGCGACGACAGGCCGAAGAGAATCTCCAGGCCGTGGCGAAGCTGAAGGTCCGGCAGATTGTCGACTGGCGGGCCGAACGCCTGGGCGACGCCGAGGAATTGATGAAGGACCCCTTCCTGGCGGAGCAGGTGCAGAGACTCCTGGCCGACTCGACGGATCCAAGGACGCGATCCTCCCTTCTGGAACGGCTCAAGGCGGTGCGCGAACACACGCAATCCCTTCGAGCCGTGGTTCTGGATCCGCAATTGAACGTGCGAATGGCCTATCCTGAGGACAAGGAATACTTCGGCCCGCTGGCGAAGGCCTCGGCAGCGGCGACGTTGCGTTCGGGGCGCGCGGAGTTCTCCGACCTGCACCGCAGTCGGTTCACGGGTGAGATCCACCTCGACCTGGCCGTTCCTCTGACGGTTCCCGAGACCGTTTCGGCAGCGTCTGGGTCGCCCCGCCTTCGCGCCGCAGCGCGATGCGTCGGGCTACTCGTCATGGAAGTCGATCCGTGCCGGTTCCTCTATCCCCGCATCGAAGAATGGCCGACTTCCAGCCCATCCGCGGAGACGATCCTATTTCGGCGAGAAGGTCGCGACGTCGTGTATCTCAACGAGTTGCGGCATCGCGCCAACACGGCACTCTCGCTTCGGCTGCCCATCGACGCCTCGCCAAGACTGCCGGCAGCCATGGCGGCAAAGGGCGAGCAGGGCGTTGTCGAGGGCCTGGACTACCGCGGCACAGCGGTCTTGGCGGCG
>CAZFKF010001600.1:0-1505 GCA_964518805.1 uncultured Planctomycetaceae bacterium
AGCCATGGTCTGCCCCACCTTCTGGATCGTCTGCTTGATGTCCCGCGCGTTGCGCAGGATGCGCTGCAAACGATCGACGACCTCAGGCTCGTGCCCGATATACCGCTCCATGACATTGACCGCGTCGTTGAGGATTTCGTCCACGGGCAAGGCCACCGCGCTGTGGATCGCTTCGACGCTGGCCGCGGCCGTCGACGCCTTCTCGGCCACGAGGAGTTCCAGGGTGTTCAAGGCCGCGGCCACGTCGCGCGTGAAGATCTCCAGAAACTGGAGGTCCGTGTCGTTGAACGCACGGGGCTCGGCGCTCTCGACATTGAACGTCCCGATGACTTCGTCGTGGAGCAATAGGGGAACGGTCAGGGAACTCTTGGCCCCATGCGCGCCGGGGAGGTACAGCGGATCCTCGGTGGTGTCCTCGCACAAGTAGCTCTTGCCCGTGGCCGCCACGAAGCCGGTCACGCCGTTGTCCTGAGGCTTGGCATAGAGTTCTCGCCCCGCAGCGTCCGGCGACATCCCGACCGTCACCAGCGGATCGAGCCGACCGGTCTTCGGATCCAGGAGGCGGATCTCCACGACCTCATACTTCAGCAAGTCCTCGGTGAAATGGAGGATGTTCGACTTAAGGAGCTCGATGCGCTCGTCGACGGACATCTGCAGCAATTCTTCGGCCGTAAGGTCGGCCAATTGCATCCCGGCCTGATGGATGGCCGCCAACTTCTGCTGCTGCTGAACCTCCACGGTGACGTCGCGAACCGTCAAGAGGAGGTGCTTCGCCGATCGCCCGGGTCGTTCGACCGGGGCCACGTGAATCTGATAGAAGCGGTTCTCTCCGGCACGCAACGTTGTGGTGGTAGCCGTGTCCGTGGCCAACGCCGTATGGAAGGGACAGAAATCGGGCCCCAGGATCTCCGGGTTTCCCATGGCCGCGTAGAACTTCTGGCCGACCGCTTTGCCACGGCCGGTCCATTGTTCGAGTCGACCATTGCTCCACAGGACCGTGCTGTCGGCTTCCAAAAGGACGACGCTGGCCGGCATCTCCTGAAGGATGCGCTCGTTCTGCAGAAGCCCGCCGATCTCCATGGCCTCTTGAAGGTGGTCCGAGGCGATGTAGACGCCAGCGAAACGTTCCTTGAAGAGAAGTTTTAGGGCTGCCGCGGGGTTGGCTGCCCGAACGTACTCGCAGAAATCATCGGGCGCGCCGGGCAACCGGTTGAACGGCGCGCCCGTTTCTCCGATGAACAAGATTCGCGGCTTGTCCGACAAGGCTCCTAAGCTCCCGGCAGACGATCGAATGACGGCACCCGCTGCTCGTCGCTGGAATTATACTGCCCCTTGGCAGACGCAACAACTACGTGCACACAGTCGTGTCTTGTATGTGCATCGGCCGGCGACGGCAGAAGGTCCAGGGCCGCGTCGTCGGCAGCCTGCGATTGCCTCCGTCCTTGCGCCGAGAACACGGGTTGGCCGTTTATTCCACGGTATTTGCGGCGAAAACCCCAGCGGGG
>CAZFKF010001601.1:0-1505 GCA_964518805.1 uncultured Planctomycetaceae bacterium
CCTACGACGCCTCCCTTTGTAACGTCTCGCCGCGAAATCGCGGGCATCCCCGTCGCCGATCTGGTCCGGCAATTCGGCACGCCCACGTTCGTCTACGATGCCGCGATGATCCTCGAGCGGCTTTCCGACCTGCGGGCCTTCGACGTCGTACGCTATGCCCAGAAGGCGGCAAGCAACCTGGCGATCCTCGATCTGGTGCGGCGGAGCGGAGCGATGGTCGACACGGTGAGCGCCAACGAAGTGCGGCGGGCCATGGCGGCGGGTTATCTTACCCAGGGCGATCCGCCGCCGATCGTCTACACCGCCGACATCTTCGATGCTGATGCCCTGGACCTGGTGGTCCGCGAGAACATCCACGTCAACTGCGGATCGCCCGACATGCTCGACCAGTACGGCTGCGTGGCCCCCGGCCGGACGATCACGCTGCGGGTCAACCCGGGCTTCGGCCACGGCCACAGCCGCAAGACGAACACCGGCGGCGATTGCTCGAAGCACGGCATCTGGCACGAACAATTGGCCGAGTGTCTGGTGACCGCAGAGCACCACGGCCTGAGCGTTACGGGGTTGCACGTCCACATCGGCTCGGGCACCGACCTGGAACACCTCTCGCAGGTCTGCGGGGCGCTGGAGAAGGCCGCCCTGGAGGTGGGCCGGAACCTGCAATCGATCAGCGTCGGCGGCGGCCTGCCCATCCCGTACCGCGAAGAACAGTCGTACGTCGATCTCGACGAATACTTCCGCCTCTGCGACGAGGCGCGCAAGCGACTCGAAGCCAGGTTCGGCCATCGCGTGCGTCTGGAGATCGAGCCGGGCCGCTACCTGGTGGCCGAAAGCGGGTACCTGCTCACCGAGATCCGCGCGGTCAAGAAACAGGCGGACAACACGTTCTACCTCCTCGACGCGGGCTTCAACAACCTCGCCCGGCCGATCCTCTACGGGGCCTATCACCCCATGTCGATCGCGCCCGCCTGCGAAGACCCGAAACGCCCGGAAATCGACGTGATCGTGGGTGGTCCGCTGTGCGAGTCGGGCGATATCTTCACCCAGGAGGAAGGGGGCTTCGTAGCCCGCCGCCGCCTTCCCTTGGCGGCAGTCGGCGATCATCTGGTCATCGAGCGGGCCGGGGCGTACGGCTTCGTGATGGGCTCGAACTACAACTCCAAGCCTTTGGCCGCCGAAGTGCTCGTCCAGGACGGTCAGGCCCACCTCATCCGCCGCCGTCAGAGTTTCGACGACCTGGTGCGTAACGAGTCGATCCCGAACCGCCAATAGCGACCTTCGCCGAATGGGCGGCGCCTACGGCCTGTTGGTCCTGCCGGCGCTGAAGGCGATCTTCAATTGATCAGTTGCTCCGGTCAATCGTGCGGGTAAGTCGCCTTGAGCCACTTCATCTGGGAATGAATGACCGCCAGCACGTTGCCGGCAGCGGCCTTGAGTTCGTCGTTACCCGGCACCCAGTCCAAGGGCTCGAACAAGACGAAGCGGATCGCCGCAAGAAGCACCTG
>CAZFKF010001602.1:0-1504 GCA_964518805.1 uncultured Planctomycetaceae bacterium
AATCCAGGCCGCCGGTCCGGCTGCGGTAGACGTGGTAGCCGGCGGTCTCGGCACGGTGGCGGGCGGCCTTCCAGGTGAGTTCGACACCCTCGGGAGTCCTTTCAGCCGTCAAACGCAAGGGCCGCTCGGGCAATCGAGCGACGACGCCGAAGATGTTGTCGCTGCCCAGGAAGTTCGAGTTGAACAGCACCTTGGTGCCATCGGGGCTGGCGTTGGGAGCGTCGAGGAACTGGGCACGCTGGAGGGCCGTGTAGCAGATCCGATAGCGATTGACCACCGAATCCTCGGCCGGCTCCGCCGGAAAAGCCTGGATCTCGCTCAGGTACGGCCGGTGCACGCTCCGCGTGCTGTACGACCACATCCGGTCCCTGGGCCTCCAACTGGTGTAGCCGTTGTAGTCGTGCGGATCGTCGTACGATTCCACGCCGGGGGCGTGGAACAGCGGCTCGCGCGCAAGCCACGTATTGCCTTCGAGCCGGGTCATGTACCCGGTGCAATGGACGCCCCGATCAAGGCCGAACGCGCCGTGATTCCAGTCGAACTTGACGTTCACCTTGGTGCGGTTCGCGCCGTCGAAATCGCACTGCACGAAGCCCTCTTCCTCGAACTTGCCCTCGTACCAGAACATCACTTTCTTTTGGGTCGGGTGAAAGCAGTAGCTGTCGTGGATGGGCTCTGGGATGGCGATCTCGTACGACGGCTTGCCGTCGACGCCGACGATCCACAAGCCCTTGCCCTTGGACGTCTCGCCCCGGCTCATCAGGTACTTGCCATCGGGGCTGATCTTCAGATGCCAGCCCTCGGAGCCTTCGCGGACCACGCGAATCCGCTTGCCCGTGGCAAGATCGAAGGCAACCACTTTCTTGTCTCCTTCGGCCATGGCATAACAGACATTGGGGTCCGTGGGCGAACAGACTTCGCTCCGAACCATCGCGTACTCGCGGAAGACGTTGCGCAGGCCGGTTCCGTCGGCGCGGACGGCCATGGGGCCGTGGGTGGGCGTCGAGGCTTCCCACATCCCGGGCCGGCGTCGAAACACGGCGTATTGCCCGTCGGCGCTCCAATTGCCCTGGAAGTAGGAGAGTTGATCGGCAAAGCGGTCGGACGTGAAGCGGATCACGGTCGCCGCCGTGTCCACATCCTGGAAGACGACCCGCTCCGAGCGCCAGGCTCCGTCCCCGGTCGCTAGCTCCTGGTAGGGCTTGACGCCAAACCGCCGCGCAAGCGCGACCAGCCCCTGGACGCTTCGCACCCCATCATCCTTGGCCATCGTGTACCGCCCGGCGCCGTCGTAGGGCTTGTAGGCCCGTTGGCGCGCCGACAGGTCGATCGGGCCTATCGGCGTGGGCTCAGCAGCGGGAGCGGCGGCGCAGGCAAGCTGGAACAGAACAGCGAACGCTGGCTCCATCATCTAACCGCGTCCCTCGCTCTCGTCGTAATCGTGCTTGCGGGCCGCGAGCCAGCCTTCTTCCCACGCTTTGTGTTCGCCGGGCTGCTCAGCCGG
>CAZFKF010001603.1:0-1501 GCA_964518805.1 uncultured Planctomycetaceae bacterium
CACGCGCACGCACCGCCCCCCGGGCGGGACGATCGAGTTCCAGCGAATATCCGCGCCCGCGGCATACAGCGTGCCGACCGCCGCCAGCACGTCGGGGGCCCCGCCGGCCGTTCGCAGCGAAGGTACCCGTTGGGTTGGCCGCCCCTCCGGATTCGTCCATCCGTCAAGCGACGACGCCTCCTGGCTTGGCCCCATTTCCAGGCACACGTCGACCCGGCGGTCGCGGAGCACATCCAGGCCGGCGTTCCAGCCCGTCTCGGCTTGAAGACATCGGGACCAGTGCCCAGCCTCGAAATCGGCTCCCCGGTGCAGGCGCCCGTCCAGCGCCGACACGAAGGGAAGCGACGCGGCCCGGACTGCCGGCGCGGGCATCGCGCCGGACGCAAGACGACGCACGATCTCATCGGCTGCCAGGACGCCCGCCGTGCACGCGGCCGCCAGTTCGCCCACGCCTCGACCGAGGACCGACTCTGCCGCGACACCGAGGCCCTGCCACCAGGCCGCCATCGCCAGTTGCAGCGTCAGCAGTGCGGGCCGGGCGTAGGCGGGCTCGCTCCAGCGGTTCGCCTGGTTCCATAACGACGAGGGAGTCTCCGCGTATCCGGCACTTGCCGCGATGCGTTCCAGGTGCGCGGACAGCCCGGGAACTGCGTCGACGAGTCGGGCGATGTGCGGCGTCCAGGCTTCGGCGCCCTCGCCGAAGAGGAACGCAATCTTCAGATCGCGGCCGTAAGGGCGGCGGCCCACCATGACCTGCGAAAGCGTTGCGCCGTCCGATGAGCCGGCCCGGCTCGGGTCGCGGAGGAAAGCCTCCAGCAGCTCGATGGCTTTCTCGGGCGAATCGGCCAGCAGGGCCAGGCGGCAGTCGTGGTGCTCGCGTCGCTGCGCGGCGGTGAAGCACACGTCGCGCCAAGCCGGCGGATCGGAACCGAGAAACTTGACGTAGCTGGCAGCCAGGTCGCGCCGGGCCTTCTCGGTGCGGGCCGATATCGGCAGCACGGTGTAGGATGGCTCTCCGAGCCGTCCGATCGCTCCGGACGAGCCCGCCAAATCCAACGGCTTCGCCGAACTGGACACGTCCGCCGGACTGGACGGGTCGGAGACCGATCCTACGGCTTCGACCGGTGCTTCTTGCAGGACCAGGTGGGCGTTGCTGCCGCCGAAACCGAACGCACTAACGCCCGCCAGGCGGGGGCCGGATGTGTCGGGCCACGGCTCCAGTTGGCGCGGGATGCGCAGCGGCAGCTTGTCGAACGGGATGTCGGGGCTGGGCGTCTGGAAATGCAGGTTCGGCGGCACCTGGCGATGCTTCAGGGCCAGCGCGGCCTTCATCACGCTGGCCACGCCGGAAGCCGCCTCGGTGTGGCCGAGGTTCGTCTTCACCGAACCGACGATGCACCGCGAGCCCGCCGCGCGATTCTCGGCCAGCACCGTGCCCAGGGCAAACGCCTCGATGGCGTCGCCCAGGCGCGTGCCGGTCGCGTGCGCCTCGACGTACTGG